>JANNMP010000469.1:0-8581 GCA_031398015.1 Burkholderiaceae bacterium | reverse complement strand
TCGCCCGCATCGATGCTGGCGTCCAGCCCCGGCACGGCGCGGCGCATGGCCGCGAACCACTGCGCTGCATACATCGCGCCCAGCGTGTAGCAGGGGAAGTAGCCGAACATGCCTTCGGGCCAGTGCAGGTCTTGCAGCGGCCCGTCGGCGAAGTTGCCGCGGCTGTCCTGGCCCAGCAGTTCGGCCATGCCGGCGTCCCACAGCGCGGGGATGTCGTCGGCCTCGATCTCGCGCTCGATCAGCCGGCGCTCGATGTCGTAGCGCAGCACCACATGGCCAGCGTAGGTCAGCTCGTCGGCGTCCACCCGCACCAGGCCGGGCTTGACCCGCGTGAGAAGGCGCAGCAGGTTGGCCGGCGCGAAGGCCGGCTGGTCACCGAAGGCCTGGCGCAGCAGCGGTGCCAGGTGCCTGATGAAGCCAGGGTGGCGGCCGAGCTGCATCTCGAAGGCCAGGCTCTGGCTTTCATGGATGCCCATTGACCGCGCCTGCGCCACCGGCTGGCCCAGCCAGGCGCGCGGCAGGCGCTGCTCATAGCGGCCGTGGCCGGTTTCGTGGACGGCACCCAGCAGGCTGGTGATGAATTCGCCGGTCTCGTAGCGGGTGGTCAGGCGCACGTCTTCGGGCACACCGCCGGCAAACGGATGCGTGCTCACATCCAGCCGGCCGGCGTTGAAGTCGAACTGCAGCCACTGCATCACCCGCAGGCACAGCGCACGCTGGGCGTCGATGGCAAACGGGCCTTGCGGCTGCAGCACCGGCTGGGCGTGCTGGCGTGCGCGCACCTGCTGCACCAGGGCCGGCAACCAGCCGCGCAAGTCAGCAAACAGCACATCGAGCCGGGCGCAGGTCATGCCGGGCTCGAAGCGGTCCATCAGCGCGTCATAGGGCCGCAGGCCGCTGCTTTGCGACAGCAGCGCGGCCTGGTCGCGGGCGCAGGCCACCACCGCGCGAAAGTTGCCCAGGAAGCCAGCCCAGTCATGCGCCGGGCGCTGCTGGCGCCAGGCATGTTCACAGCGCGCGCTGGCCAGCTCACTGCGCCGCACCAAGGCCTCAGGCAAGGCATTGGCGGCGCGCCATTGCCGCCCCATCTCGCGCAGGTTGGCGCGCTCGAAGTCACCCAGCGCCTCGGCCTCGGCGCGCTGCAGGGCCTGGGCCAGCGCGGGGTCGGTGCGCTGCTGGTGCAGCAGCGTGGCCAGCTCGGCCAGGGCGCCGGCGCGGGCCTCGGCAGCGGCGGCCGGCATCATCGCCGCGCGGTCCCAATCGGCGATGCACTGCAGGTGCTCAAGGTGGTGCAGGCGGGTGAAGCTGCCGGCCAGCTGGTTGTAGGCAGGCGTGTGGTGTGTGGCTGGCGTGGTGTGCATGGTGGGCCACATTCTGCGGGCCGCAGCAGCCGCGGCGCTGTGCTGCACCACCCCCCCAAAAGGCTGGATCTGCGGGGGTTCTCAGCCGCCGGCGGCGCCCGGAAACAGCCACAGCAGCGCCGCCGTCATCGTCAGATAGCGCAGGAACTTGCCCACCGCCATGTAGGCCAGGCAAGGCCAGAACGGCAGCCGCAACCAGCCAGCCACCGCACACAGCGGGTCACCAACCACCGGCAGCCATGACAACAGGCAGGCCTTGGCGCCGAAGCGGCGCAGCCAGTTGATGGCGCGCAGGTCGCCGCTCTTGTGCGTGACGCGCTCATAGGCCACCTCGGCACCACGGCCCATCCACCAGCAGATCGCCCCGCCCAGGGTGTTGCCCAGCGTGGCCACGCCAATCGCCGGCCAGAACATCGCCGGGTTGAGCTTGACCAGGCCGAACACGGCGGGCTCAGAGCCCAGCGGCAGCAGCGTGGCCGAGACCAGCGAGACCACAAACACGGTGCTGAGGCCCAC
Source organism: Burkholderiaceae bacterium (assembly GCA_031398015.1). Classification (GTDB taxonomy): domain Bacteria; phylum Pseudomonadota; class Gammaproteobacteria; order Burkholderiales; family Burkholderiaceae_C; genus Pseudaquabacterium. The sequence goes on along the minus strand of JANNMP010000469.1, from coordinate 6,704 downwards.
GCCCGGCAGTGCCAGCGCGGCCAGCAGCGCTGCCAGTTGGGCTTGCATCCAGGCTTCCATCGGCGGGCATCATAGGCAGCTTGGCGGCGCCCGCCCGGGCCTGCAGCCACGGCTACACTCTGCTGCCTTTTTCAGCACCCGCCCAGCGCTGCGCCAAGCCACCATCTGCCCATGCAACTCGGCCCCTACACCTTGCCGAACCGGCTGTTCGTCGCCCCCATGGCGGGGGTGACTGACCGGCCGTTTCGCCAGCTGTGCCGGCAGCTGGGTGCGGGCTATGCGGTCAGTGAAATGGTGACCTCGCGCAAGGACCTGTGGGCGTCCTTGAAGACCAGCCGGCGCGCCGACCATGCCGGCGAGCCCGGCCCCATCGCAGTGCAGATTGCCGGCACCGACGCGCCGATGATGGCCGAGGCCGCTGCCTACAACATCGACCGCGGCGCCCAGATCATCGACATCAACATGGGCTGCCCGGCCAAGAAGGTGTGCAACAAATGGGCCGGTTCGGCGCTGATGCGAGACGCGCCGCTGGCCCTGGCCATCGTCGATGCGGTGGTGGCCGTGTGTGCGCCGCGTGGCGTGCCCGTCACGTTGAAGATGCGCACCGGCTGGTGCCAGGCCGAACGCAATGCGGTGGCGCTGGCGCTTGCGGCTGAATCTGCCGGCGTGGCCATGCTCACGGTGCACGGCCGCACGCGTGAGCAGGGCTACAGCGGCCGCGCTGAACACGACACCATTGCGGCGGTGAAGGCCGCCGTGCGCGTGCCGGTGGTGGCCAACGGCGACATCAGCAGCGCCGCCAGCGCCCGCGCCGTGCTGGCCCACAGCGGCGCCGACGCGCTGATGATCGGCCGCGCCGCAATGGGCCGGCCGTGGATCTTCCGCGAGATCGCCCATGAACTGGCCACCGGCTGCGCCTTGCCGCCGCCGGCCACGCTGGATGTGCGGCGCTGGCTGGTGGACCATCTGCACAGCCACTACAGCCTCTACGGTGAGTTCACCGGCGTGCGCAGCGCACGCAAGCACATCGGCTGGGCGCTGCGTGGCCTGCCCGGTGGCGACGTCTTCCGCCAGGCGATGAATGCCATCGACGACGCCAGCCGGCAAGCAGCAGCGGTGGCTGAGTGGTTTGCCCAACTGGCCGAGTTGCACCCGCTGCTGCCCCAGACTGACGCTGCCAACGACGGCCTGATGGCGATGCAGGCATGAGACATCCCGCCCGACCGCCCGAAGGGGGCGCTCGCGTCCCGCCTGGCGGGACCACGCGAAGCGTGAAGGTGCGCCAATGAGCAAGAAGAAGATCGAAGACTGCATCCGCGACAGCCTGGAGCAGTACTTCAAGGATCTGCGCGGCACCGAGCCCAATGCCGTGCACGACATGGTGCTGGGCGCGGTGGAACGGCCGATGCTGGAGGTGGTGATGAAACACGCCGACGGCAACCAGAGCAAGGCCGCCGACTGGCTGGGCATCAACCGCAACACCCTGCGCCGCAAGCTGTTGGACCACAAGCTGATCAAGTGAGCCAGCCGCACCCTGGCTGCCCGCGCTGTTTCCTGCCCGATTGAAGACTGCCCGATGACCACTGCCCTGCTGTCCGTGTCCGACAAGACCGGCATCGTTGAATTTGCGCGGGCGCTGCATGCGCGCGGCATCGTGCTGCTGTCCACCGGCGGCACGGCCCGGCTGCTGGCCGACGCCGGCCTGCCGGTCACCGAGGTGGCCGATGTCACCGGCTTCCCCGAGATGCTGGACGGCCGCGTCAAGACCCTGCACCCGCGCATCCACGGCGGCCTGCTGGCGCGGCGCGATCTGCCAGCCCACATGGCGGCGCTGGCTGAACATGGCATCAAGCCCATCGACCTGTTGGTGATCAACCTCTACCCGTTTGCCCAGGCCACGGCGCGGCCCGATTGCACGCTGGACGAGGCGATCGAAAACATCGACATCGGCGGCCCGGCGATGCTGCGCGCGGCGGCCAAGAACTGGCCCGACGTGGGCGTGGTGATCGACCCGGCCGACTACCCGCAGGTGCTGGCCGAGCTGGACACCGGCGGCCTGCAACGCAGCACCAGGTTCAACCTGGCGCGCAAGGTGTTTGCCCACACCGCCGGCTACGACGGCATGATCAGCAACTACCTGGGCGCGCTGGCCCCGGGCGCCGAAGACCGCGGCGCTGCTGTGCCCCAGCGCAGCGGGTACCCGGCGGTGTTCAACCTGCAACTCACCAAAACGCAGGACATGCGCTACGGCGAGAACCCGCACCAGAGCGCTGCCTTCTACACCGAGCACCAGCCCGCCGCCGGCACCCTGGCGCAGTGGGTGCAACTGCAGGGCAAGGCGCTGTCGTTCAACAACATCGCCGACGCCGACGCCGCCTGGGAATGCGTGAAGACGTTTGACGAGCCGGCCTGCGTCATCGTCAAGCATGCCAACCCCTGCGGCGTGGCGGTGGGCTCCAGCGCGGTGAACGCCTACTTGAAGGCGCTGAAGACCGACCCCACCAGCGCCTATGGCGGCATCCTGGCGCTGAACCGGCCGTTGGACGCCGAGGTGGTGGCCGCGATCAACGACGCCAAGCAGTTTGTCGAGGTGGCGCTGGCGCCTGCGGTGACGCCAGCCGCGCGCGAGATGCTGGCGGCCAAGCCCAACCTGCGGCTGCTGCAGGTGCCGCTGTCGGCGGCGGGGAGTGTGCTGGACTTCAAACCTGAGTCCTTGCCGAACGCGCTTGACTTCAAGCGCGTTGGTGGCGGCCTGCTGCTGCAAAGCGCCGATGCCAAGAACGTGACGGCCTCTGAGCTGAAGGTGGTGACCACGTTGCAGCCCACGCCGCAACAACTGGCCGACCTGCTGTTTGCCTGGAAGGTGGCCAAGTTCGTCAAGAGCAACGCCATCGTGTTCTGCGCCAATGGCATGACCTTGGGCGTGGGCGCCGGCCAGATGAGCCGCATCGATTCAGCCCGCATGGCCGGCATCAAGGCCGGGCACGCCGGGCTGTCGCTGGTGGGTTCAGCAGTGGCCAGCGACGCCTTCTTCCCGTTCCGCGACGGGCTGGATGTGGTGGTCGATGCCGGCGCGGCCTGCGTCATCCAGCCCGGTGGCTCGATGCGTGATGCCGAGGTGATCGCCGCCGCCGATGAGCGCGGCGTGGCCATGGTCTTCACCGGCACCCGCCATTTCAGACACTGAGATGCTGCGCCGCCTCGCCGCCCTGCTGCTGATCCTGCTGTGGCCGCTGGCCAGCACCGCCGCACCGGTGGCCACCGGCACCTGGGAGCACGCACTGTCGGCCTTCCAACCGCCCAAATACCCACGCGGCTTCAGCCACTTCAACTATGTCAACCCCGCCGCACCCAAGGGTGGTGTGCTGCGCCTGGCCAACCCCGACCGGCGCTCCAGCTTCGACAAGTTCAACCCCTACACCATCAAGGGCGTGGCGCCGGCGGCGATGGTGATGTTCGTCTTCGAAACCCTCACCTACACGTCGATGGACGAGCCGCAGGCGATGTACGGCCTGTTGGCCGAAGAGATGCTGGTGGCGCCCGACCTGGCGTCGATTTCATTCCGCATCCACCCCAAGGCGCGCTTCACCAACGGTGACGCCGTGACACCCGCCGACGTGGTGCACAGCTTCGAGGTGATGCGCAGCAACGAGGTGGGGCCGCAGTACGCCACCGCGCTGGCTGGTGTGGCGCGCGCTGTGGTGGTGGACACGCGCACCGTGCGCTTCGACTTGAAGCAGCGCAACCTGGACAGCGTGTTCGCAACCGGCACGCTGCCGGTGTTCTCGGCCAAATGGGGGGTTGGCAAGAAGTTCAGCGAGGTGGTCAGCGAGCTGCCGATCGCCACTGGCCCCTACCTGATCGACAAGGTGCAGATGCCCAGCCGGCTGGAACTCAAACGCAACCCCGCCTACTGGGCCGCCGATCTGCCGGTGCGGCGTGGCTTCTTCAACTTCGACCGCATCGCCTACCGCATGTACAAAGACCAGGACGTGCGGCGTGAAGCCTTCAAGTCGGGCGAGTTCGACATCGTCAAGGAGTACCGCGCCAGCCAGTACGTGCGCGCCCACCAGGGCCCGAAGTGGCGCGACGGCCGCATCGTCAAGCAGACCTTCACCATCCAGACCGGCAGCATGCAGCAGGCGATCAACCTGAACCTGCGCAACCCCAAGTTCCAGGACATCCGCGTGCGCGAAGCCATCATGCGCGCCTGGGATTTCGAGAACTACAACCGCTACGGCACCTTCGAGCGTGGCAACAGCATGTTCAACAACACCGGGTTCGCCGCCGACGGCCCACCCTCGGCGGCCGAGCTGGCCTTGCTGGAGCCGTTTCGCGCCGAGCTGCCGGCCACGGTGTTCGGCCCGGCCTTTCGCGCCCCGCGCAACGACACCGGCCCCAACGCGCTGCGCGACAACCTGCGCCGCGCCCAAGAGCTGCTGGCCGAGGCCGGCTGGAAAGTGGCCGCCGATGGCTGGTTGCGCAATGCCGCCGGTGAGAAGTTCAACATCGAATTTCTCGAGCCCACCCAGACCGGGCGCTTCAATGAATTCCAGCGCAACCTGAAGAAGCTGGGCATCGACTTCAGCGAGCGCCTGGTCGATTTCGCCCTGTTCAGCCGCCGGCTCAAGGAGTTTGACTACGAGATGATCATCATCGTCGAAGGCAAGTTCACGCTGCCCGACGGCGGCCGCCTGGCCGATGTGTACGGCAGCAAATCGGCCGACGCCACCGGCAGCAACAACTTCCGCGGCGTCAAGAGCCGCGCCGTCGACGCGCTGGTGCAGCGCATCGGCGACGCGCAGACGCTGGACGAGTTGCGCACCGCCGCGCGCGCGCTGGACCGGGTGGTGATGTGGAACCACTGGCAGGTGCCGATGCTGTTCACCCGCACCGAGCCCAGCTCGTACTGGAACAAGTTCGGCATCCCCAAGGAGCAAGCCAGCTACATGTCGATCGACAGCCTGCCCGAGGTCTATGCCCAGCCCTGGCCGCTGTGGACCTGGTGGGACAAGACGCTGGCACCCAGCCAGGCGCCGATCCCGGCACCGGCGCCCTGACATGCTGATCTACATCCTCAAGCGCCTCCTGCTGATGGTGCCCACGCTGCTGGGCGCGTTGACGATCACCTTCATCGTGGTGCAGTTCGTGCCCGGCGGGCCGGTCGAGCAGATCATGGCCGAAGCGCGTGCCGGTGGTGGTGGCGATGATGCCTACCGCGCCGGGCGAGACGTCGACAAGAAGCAGATCGAGGAGCTGAAGAAGCTCTACGGCTTCGACAAACCGGCCCATGTGCGCTACTGGGAGATGCTGGTCAATTTCGCCCGCTTCGACTTGGGGACCAGCTTCATGCACAACAAGGACGTCTGGCAGCTGATCAAGGAGAAGCTGCCGGTGTCGATCAGCCTGGGGCTGTGGAGCTTCTTGCTGGCCTACCTGGTCTCGGTGCCGCTGGGCATTGCCAAGGCGGTGCGCGAGGGCAGCCGCTTTGACACCGCCACCACGCTGCTGGTGCTGGTGGGCTATGCGATCCCGGGCTTCGTGCTGGGCATCCTGCTGATCGTGCTGTTTGCCGGTGGCACGTTTCTCGACTGGTTTCCGCTGCGTGGCCTGACCAGCGACAACTGGGACGAATTGAGCTGGCCACAGCGTTTGGCCGACTACGCCTGGCACCTGGTGCTGCCGCTGTTGTGCCTGACGATCGGCAGCTTTGCAGTGACCACCATGTTGACCAAGAACACCTTTGTCGAAGAGATCCGCAAGCAGTATGTGCTGGTGGCGCGGGCCAAGGGCTTGTCGCAGCAGCGGGTGCTGTGGAAGCACATCTTCCGCAATGCGCTGATCCCGTTGGTCACCGGTTTCCCGGCGGCATTTGTCGGTGCATTCTTTGCCGGCAGTGTGTTGATCGAAACCCTGTTCTCGCTCGACGGCCTGGGCCTCTTGGGTTATGAGGCGGTGGTGCGGCGTGACTACCCGGTGGTGCTGGGCTCGCTGTATTTCTTCACGCTGATTGGCCTGGTGGTCAAGCTCATCAGCGATGTGCTGTACCGGGTGGTTGATCCACGTGTGCAGTTCGGGAGTGTTGCCAAATGAGTGCCGTGCCGGCAGCCGCCGACAGCAGCGCCGGTGACGCCGCCAGCGCACTGGCGGCCGCGCGTGGCCGCTCGCCCAACCAGCGCGCCTGGGCCCGCTTCCGTCGCAACCGGCTGGGCCATGCATCGCTGTGGCTGTTCATCGTGTTGCTGCTGGTCACCACGGTGGCTGAACTGGTCAGCAACGACAAGCCATTTGTCACCCGCATCGACGGCCAGCTGATCTTCCCGATCATCAACAACCCGCCCGAGGTGGCGCTGGGCGGTGACTTCATGACCCCCACCGACTGGAAAGACCCGTTCATCACCCAGCTGCTGGCCCAGGACGGGAACTGGGCGCTGATGGCGCCCAATCCACATTCGGCCACCTCGACCGACTACTTTGCCAAGCTGCCCTCACCGGCCGCGCCCAATGCCAGGAACTGGCTAGGCACCGACGCTCAGGGCCGCGACATGCTGGCGCGCCTGCTCTACGGCTTTCGCGTCAGCATCTGGTTTGCCATTGCGCTGACGATCACCGGCACAGTGATCGGCGTGGCCATGGGCGCGCTGATGGGCTACTTCGGCGGCAAGATCGACCTGGGGCTGCAACGCATCATCGAAGTGTGGGGC
>JANNMP010000231.1:0-4637 GCA_031398015.1 Burkholderiaceae bacterium | reverse complement strand
CACCACACCGCCGCTGGTGGCCATCACCAACCCGGCGGCTGGCAGCAAGGTGTCGGGCACGGTCAGCGTTGGTGTGCGTGCCAGCGACAACTCCGGCAGCACGGGCCTGAAACAGAGCCTCTACCTGGACGGCAGGCTGGTGGCCAGCGGCAGCGGTGGCAGCCTGTCGTACAGCTGGAACACCCGCAAGGCCAGCGTCGGCAGCCACACGCTGATGGCGATCAGCCAGGACGCAGCGGGCAACAAGGCCACGGCGACGCTGCAGGTGATGCGCTGAGCCTGAAGTACCCGGCCCACCAAGCCGGGCCTCTGCGGACGCACAAAAGCCCGCCGAAGCGGGCTTTTGTGATTGGGGCGCAACGGCCGCTCAGCTGCGGCGTCGAGCTGTTGCCGCCAGGGCCAGCAGTGCCAGGCCTACCAGTGCGGGAGCTCCCGGCTCGGGCACGTCGATGATGATGCCACCGCAGCCACGGGGCAGGTCCTGGCACAGCACCGAACCAAACAGGTCGATGTGGGACAGGTTGTTCAACGCGACGCCAGGCAAACCACCCAAGGACCAGGTGCCGGCGTTGTCAGTGCGCGCCAGCTCGACAAAGAACGAATCCGGGTTGGCGGCATCGCCAGCACCGTTGTTGTTGCCGAAGTGGAATCCAAGGAAGATGCGTTGGTAGGTGTTCCACGCCGCTTCAGCCACTGTCCAGTTGCCCGAGAGGGCTCCTGCAAAGCCGGTCAACCAAGCGTCGTTGGGATCGCCGTCAACGCCGGGGGCGTCGTCTTTGTCCAGGTGGACGGTTGTCGTGCCAATGGCGGTGCCGATGGCGGTTTCACCGGCGGCCGGGTTGAAATTGCCGAGCTGGGTGAGGCACAAGCCACCCACCAGCCCCGGGTCCACCGTGACGATGCGCAATTGGCCGGCTGGGCCGCCGCAATTCACTGCTGCCGCCAAGGCCTGACCGCCATGCAGGCCAGCCACTGCCAACAGACAGGCCGCGAGACTTGTTTTGAATGCCATGTTGCCCTCCTTGCGCCCTCACACGGGCAGGCCAACCCCATTAGCATTTACCGTACCAGCTTCGCAGATGTTTGATTTTGTTCACATTAATTTTGAAGCAGTCCAAACTCGTCAAGTTTTTCGACAAATCTGCAACGCCCACGCGGCTTGCTGACGCCCCTGCGTGCGGGGGATTTGGGCCATGCGGAGGCCGTGCGCACTACAGTCCGGGGCCTGATGTGCCCCACCAACCACCGCTCCCACTTGCTCAGCCTTTTGTGCCCGCTGATGCTGGCTTGCGCCATGGCCGCGCTGGCGCCCGCAGCAGCCCAGACCCAATCGCCCGACACCCAACTCACCGACGGCCTGCAAACCCTGCCCGCACCCCTGGTGGCGCCCAGACCGCCGCAAAGCCTGGTGGTGCCGTCCCAGGTGCTGCGCTGGCGCCAGGAGGCGCAGGCGCTGGAGCATGGTGAAAACGGCCTGCCGCGAGACCCCGCGCGTGCGGCCACGCTGTACTGCCAGGCCGCCCAGCATGGCGACGCCGAGGCCCAGTTCAGCCTGGCCTGGATGTTGACCAACGGCCGCGGCATCGAGCGCGACGAAGCGCAGGCCGCGCACCTGTTCCTGGCTGCCGCCGAGCAGGGCATGCCGCAGGCGCAGCGGTTGATTGCCGGCATGGGCAGCCCGCGCGGTGAGCCGCCGCCCTGTCTGCAGCCGATGCCAGTGCAACTGCCGGCACCGCCTGCCGCACCCGCGCTGGCCAAAGCCGACCCCCGCCGCGCCGCGCTGCCGCTGCCCGAGCCAGCGCTGCCGGCCAACGCACCGGCACCGATCGTCAACTTCGTCAAGCTGGTGGCGCCTGACTACAAGCTGTCGCCGCAGCTGGTGCTGGCGATCATCAACACCGAGAGCGCCTTCAACCCGAATGCGGTGTCGCCCAAGAACGCGCAGGGGCTGATGCAGCTGATCCCCGACACCGCCGCGCGCTTCAAGGTGCGCAACATCCTGGACCCGGCGCAGAACATGCGCGGCGGCATGGCCTATCTGCGCTGGCTGATGGCTTATTTCGAGGGCAATGTGGTGCTGGTGGCCGCCGCCTACAACGCTGGTGAAGGCGCGGTCAACCGCTACCGCGGTGTGCCGCCGTATGCCGAAACCCGCGACTACGTGCGCCGCGTGCTGGCCCAGGTGAACCTGGTGCTGCACCCGTTCGACGCCAGTGTCACCGAGCCCTCACCGGCCTTGCCGCTGATGCGTGTGGCCGGCATGCCGGTGTTCCGCCGCTGACGCCGCCGCGCGCCTGGTCTGGCGGGCGATAAGCTCACGCCCTGAAGTTTGTTGGCCGCGCCGGCCGGCAAGCGCACAGTCCAGAGTCTTTCACCTTGCCATCCACCACCACCGCCGCCATGCCGATGCGCCACTTGCTGTTGACCACCCTGGCCCTGCTGGCCGCCACCAACGCCCAGGCCAACCCCGACCAACTGCGCCAGATGGCCTTGGCCGCCACCTGTGCCAACTGCCATGGCACTGACGGCCGGGCAATCGCCGGCAGCGTGGTGCCCGGCCTGGCCGGGCAGCCGCAGCCCTACCTGGCCGAGACGCTGAAAGCCTACAAGCGTGGTGAGCGCCAGGCCACCGTGATGCACCAGATCGCCAAGGGCTACAGCGATGCGCAACTCGACGCGCTGGCGGCCTACTTTGCTGCCCGTCCACGCTGACCCACGCACTGACCCACACACTGACCCAAACACGCAGGCCCACCATGATGTTGCAACGCAGATCGCTGCTGGCCGCCGCCGGCGCCAGCACTTTGTCGGCCAGCCTGGCCAGCAGCCTGGCCGGCTGCGCCACCACCGCCTTGCCCAGCCGTGCCCGGGTGGTGGTGGTGGGCGGTGGCTACGGCGGCGCCACCGCCGCCAAATATGTGCGGCTGTTTTCGCAGAAAACGCTGGACGTGCTGCTGATTGAGCCCAACGCCAGCTTCGTCAGCTGCCCGATCAGCAACCTGGTGTTGTCGGGCCACCGCACGCTGGCTGAATTGACCGTGCCCTACAGCGCATTGGCGTCGCAACACGGCGTGCGCCATGTGCGCGACAGCGTGGCCCGCATCGACCCGTTGGCCAAAAAGGTGGTGCTGGCCTCGGGGCCCGAGATCGGCTACGACAAATTGATCGTCTCCCCGGGCGTGGACCTGAACTTCGACGCGGTGCAGGGCCTGGGCGCGGCCCATGCGGCCGGCAACGTGCTGCACGCCTGGAAGGCCGGGCCCGAGACCGCCGCGCTGCGCCGCCAGATCGAGGCCATGCCCGACGGCGGCGTGTTTGCGCTCACCATCCCCGAGGCGCCTTACCGCTGCCCACCCGGCCCGTATGAGCGGGCCAGCGTCATTGCGAGTTATTTCAAGGCCAGCAAACCACGCGCCAAGGTCTTGGTCCTCGACGCCAACCCCGATGTCACCAGCAAGGCCGCTTTGTTCAAGAAGGTGTGGGCCGAGCAGTACACCGGCCTGCTGGACTACCGCCCCAACCACAAGCTGGTGGGCGTGGACGCCGCAGCGCGCACGCTGCGCTTCGAGCTGCAAGACCCGGTCAAGGCCGATGTGCTGAACGTGCTGCCGCCGATGCGGGCCGGCGCCATTGCGCTGCAAACCGGCCTGGCCAATGTGGGCGGGCGCTGGGCCGGCATCGATTACCTGAGCTTCGAATCAACCGCACAGCGTGACATCCATGTCATCGGCGACGCCATCGCGCTGGCGCCGGGCATGCCCAAGAGCGGCCACATGGCCAACAACCATGCCAAGGTGGCGGCCGCCGCCGTGGTGGCCCGCCTGGCCGGCTGGGACTTGAATGCCCAGCCGATGTTGACCAACACCTGCTACAGCTTTGTCGATGGCCAGCGGGTGGTGCATGTGGCCAGCGTGCATGAATACGTGGCCGCTGAGAAGACGTACAAGCCGGTGGCCGGCTCGGGCGGCTTGTCGGTGGGCCCCACCGAGCTGGAAGGGCAGTACGCATGGAACTGGGCCCGCACCATCTGGCAAGACATGCTGGGCTGATGGCCCAGCCTGCATGCTGGCTGGGCGGCGGCAATGCGCAGCGGGCGCAGTTGCTGAACGCACATCGGGCAACTTGTTTCTTCATGCGAAAACCGCATTGTCCAAGGCGTCCAGGCGCAGCAAACGAATGCTTATGCATCAACTGATGCGCTGGCTGCAGCCCGCCCGCCACCGGCTTGCGGGGGTGGGTGGAAGGCCGGCATGGCCTAAAACCGGTAATCGGATGTGTTGGCCACCGGGCAGGATTGGGTGCGCCGCTTTGACCTGCCGATCGACAGCACGCTGACCGTGCGCATCGCCTTTGCCAACATCGCCACCGCCAACGGCGCCAGCCAGACGTCGAACTTCGTCGGCCAATCCAACGGCTTCAACATCTTCGAGCAGGGCGCCGCCTACGAGCTGAAGACCGGCATCGACCCGAACGGCGTGACGCCAGACATCGAGCTCAGCTTCGGCATCAACGGCTACCTGCAGAACGAATTGTGGTTCGACCCCGACCCGGTGGCGCAACAAGCCGTGGTGCCTGGCGACAAGACCGACGCCCGCTCGGTGGTGCTGCATGAGTTTGGCCATGCCTTCGGCTTCAGC
>JANNMP010000201.1:0-5699 GCA_031398015.1 Burkholderiaceae bacterium | reverse complement strand
CTGTAGACGGCCTCGATGGTCTTGGCGGCGCCGGCCAGGGTGGCCTTGGCATCGCCCGCCTGGTGGCCCACCAGGGCCTCGGGCGCGTCGAGCCCGGCCGTCAGCATGGTGGCGATCTGGGCGCTGTTCAACCCGGCGTTGGGCCCTTCATCCCAGTCGATGGGCAGCGCGTCCACCGCCTTCTTGGCCCGCCACCAGGTGTTGGCCACCACCACCACGGCGGTGTCGCCCACCGGCACCACCTGCTTGACACCGGGCATGGCCAGCACGGCGGCGGCGTCGTATTTGCGCACTTTGCCGCCCACCACCGGGCAGTCGCGGATGGCCGCATGCAGCATGCCGGGCAGGCTGAAATCCATGCCGTAGACCTGGGCGCCGGTGGTCTTGGCAACCGTGTCGAGCCGGGGCAACGATTTGCCGGCGATGGTCCAGGCCTTGGGGTCTTTCAGCGGCACGTCGGTCGGTGGTGTCAGCTTGGCGGCGGCGGGGGCCATGGCGCCATAGGTGGTGCGCTTGCCACTGGCGGCGTGGCTGATCACGCCCTTGTCGGCCTGGCATTGGGCCGCCGGCACGCCCCAGCTGTCGGCTGCGGCCTGCACCAGCATCATCCGCGCCGCCGCACCGCCCTTGCGCACGTAGTCATGCGACTCACGCATACCGCGGCTGCCGCCGGTGCTGAAGTTGCCCCAGGTGCGGGCGCGCGCCAGGTTCTGCCCCGGCGTGGGGTACTCAGTGGTCACACGCGCCCAATCGCACTGCAGCTCTTCGGCCACCAATTGGGCCAGGCCGGTGAGCGTGCCCTGGCCCATCTCGCTGCGGGCAATGCGCACCACCACCGTCTCGTCGGGCTTGATCAGCACCCAGGCGTTGATCTCGGTGGGCATGCCCTGGCTTTGCGCCATCGGCTCTTGGAAGCCCAGCATCAGCCCACCGGCGCTGGCGCTGCTGGTGGCCAGAAAGCGGCGGCGGGAGGCTGACTTGGGTGACGAACGGGCAGCGGTGGTGGTGGTCATCGTCGTCCCCTTCAGGCCTTGGCGGCCAGCAGGATGGCGGCCTGCACCCGGTTGTAGGTGCCGCAGCGGCAGATGTTGGTGATGGCCTCGCGCACATCCTGCTCGCTGGGTTTGGGCTTGTCCTTGAGCAGCGCGGCGGCGGCCATCAGCATGCCGCTCTGGCAGAAGCCGCATTGCGGCACGTCCAGCTGCACCCAGGCCTTTTGCAGCGGGTGCTGGCCGTCGGGCGACAGGCCTTCGATGGTGGTGATCTTCTCGCCTTCGCCGATGCTGGACACCGGCCGCACACAACTGCGGGTGGGCACGCCGTCGATGTGCACGGTGCAGGCACCGCACTGGGCCACGCCGCAGCCGTATTTGGTGCCGGTCAGGCCCAGTTGCTCGCGCAGCACCCACAGCAGCGGGGTATCGGCTTCGGCATCATGGCTGCGCAGGCGGCCGTTGACGGTGAGGTTGGGCATTGGCAGGCTCCCGGTTGCATGTGGCCCGATGATGCGGCCCGGCGCAGCGGCTGTGCAGCGGGGTTGACCAGCAGCCCACGTGCTGCTGGGGTTACTTGCCGCGTTGCCTGGCCGTGCGACTTGTCGGCGCTATTTGGCCAGCAGGTCGAGCTTCTCGATCAGCTTGCGTTCCTTGGCCAGCGTGTCACGCGCCCAGGCGGCGTAGTCGGCGCTGTTCTTGTACCAGACGGCCTGGTTCAGCTGGTCCAGCACGGCCAGGTGCTGGGGCTCGTCCATCGCCTTCATGAAGGCGTCGTGCAGGGTCTTGACAACAGCCGGGTCCATGCCCTTGGGGCCCACCAGGCCGTACGGTGAATTGGCCACCACGTTGTAGCCCAGCTCCTTGGCGGTGGGCACGTCGGGCCAGCGCTTCAGGCGCTGCTCGCCAAAGCTCACCAGCAGGCGCATCTGGCCGGCGTCGACAAACTTGTCCCAGCCGGTGGCATCACTGGCCGCCATCACATGGCCGCCCAGCAGGGCCTGCATCTGGTCGGCATTGCCTTTGAACGGGATGTGGTTGAGCTGCACCTTGGCCACGTCAGACACCTCTTCGATCAGCAAATGCGGGCTGGTGCCGGTGCCGGTGGAGCCGAAATCGATCTTGCCGGGTGCCTTGCGTGCCGCCTCGATGTAGTCCTTGAAGGTCTTGTACGGTGAATCACTGCGCACCACGAAGCCGAAGGTGTAGCCGGTGATGCCGATGATGAACGTGAAGTCGTTCAGCGGGTGCCAGGCGGTTTTCTGCATGTGCGGCACGCGCAGCATGCCCATCGGGTACTGGGCGATGGTGTAGCCGTCGGGCTTGCCTTGCAGGCCCACATTGCCGGGCCCGTTGGTGCCACCACCACCGGGCTGGTTCTGCACGATCACCGGCTGGCCCAGGTGCTTGCTGGCCAGCTCGGCCAGGCTGCGCAGGTGGCGGTCGGTGCTGCCACCGGCGGGCCAGGGCACCACCAGGGTGATGGCGCGGCTGGGGTAGATCTGGGCCAGGGCTGGGGCGCTGGGCAGGGTGGCTGCAAGGGCGGCCAGGGTGAGCCGGCGGCGGCCTGGGTTGGGTTGTTGCACGTTGGTCTCCGTGGTCTGGATGCAGAAAGTCTAGCCAGCGCGGCAGGCGCTGCGGGTCACGCCGCGGACAGGTCGGGTTGCCGCCGTCGGCTGCGACAGGCTGTGCAGGAAGGCCAGCAGATCGGCCCGCTCACCGGCGCTGAAGTGCAGCGGCTTGAGGATCTGCTGACCATCGGCATGCAGCCGGTCGGGGCTGAGGTTGGCATAGTGGTCGAGCACAGCGCCCAGCGTGGCCTTCTGGCCGTCGTGCAGATAGGGCGCGGTGCGGGCCACATCGCGCAGCCCGGGCACCTTGAACTCACCGAAGTTGCGGTGCTGCAGCAGCACATGGCGGGTCTTGGTGGCGGGGTCATCGGCGCCCGGGCCGGGCGCATCGGCAAAGCGGCCCAACAGGTTGTAAGGGCTGGCCAGCAGCGCGGTGATGCCGCCGTGGCGGCCGGGGTCGACCACGCCGGGGCGGGTGAAGAACAGCGCGCCGATGTCGGCAAATTCGCCATTGGAAAACAGCGGCCCGCTGTGGCACAGGCTGCACTGGCCGCGGCCGATGAACAAGCGCAGCCCGCGCTGGGCGGCCAGCGGGTAGCGCGCAGCGGTGAGCACATCACCACGCGCCAGCGCATCGCGAAACGCATCAAACGGCGTGCGCGCGCTGTGCAGCGTGGCCACATAGGCGCCCAGGGCCTTGGCCAGCGGCACCAGCAGCGTGGCGGCGTCGTCACCCGGTGGCGTGCCGTGGGCCTGCTGCCACAGGCAGGCTAGCGTGGCATCGGTGCGCAGCAGCTTGGCGATGCGGGGCGGTGCGGCCGCCATCTCACGCGCATGCAGCAGCGGGTGCAGGGCCTGCGACCACAGGCTGTCGAAGGCGCCGTCCCAGCCCCACCAGCGCTGCTGCCCGGTGTTCAACAACGTGGGCGTGTTGCGGTCCAGCGGCAGCCGGTTGGGGCGGCCGTCGTCTGCGCGGCCCAGCGCGCGCTCTCGGCCGTCGCTGAACGCGCGCTGCGGCTGGTGGCAACTGGCGCAGGCCAGTGCGCCGTCGGCCGACAGGCGCGCATCGGCAAACAGGCGTTGGCCCAAGGCGATGGCGGCGGGCCGGCCCGACAGCGCATTGCCCGGGTCAGGCGCCGGCGGTGGTGGCCAGGGGCCGTGTTGCAGGATGGCGGCGCGCTCATCGTTGCGCCAGTCCAGCAGCGCAGCGCCGGCCGGCAGTGTGGCCAACAGGGCGGCCAGGGCAGCGCCAAGCCAGCGCGCCAGCGTCATCGCAAGTCGACCTCGCGGGTCAGCCGGATGGGCGGCTGGCCAGCCGCGCCAGGCACATCGAAGATGAAGCGCCAGCGCCCGGCCATGTGGAACATCAGCCCCTCGGCACGGAAGCGCCCCTCGCCAAGTGCGCTGACACTGGCGCGGTAGTTCATGCCGTGGCGGTGGGCCGGCATGTCGGCGTCCACTGCCAGCGTGGCCGGCAGCGGCTGCTTGGCCAGCGGGCACAGCACGATGTCCAGCGCAAAGTGCTGGCCCAGCGGCAGCGGTGACGGCCTGGCCGCAAACACCAGCTGCAGGCCATCGGCCTCGGCCACCAGCCGGCCAGCAGCGGGCAGGGCATCACCGCAAGCCGCCCAGGCCGGGCCGCCCAGCCAGACCAGCAGCGCCGCCAAGCCCTGCCTCATGCCCTGCCTCATGCCCTGCCTCATGCCCTGGCGCCGGTGGCCGCCTTCAGCAGCGCGTCGCCATTGCGCCAGCCGATGCGCTCGGCCAAGGCGGGGCCCAGGCTTTGCAGCCAGCCGCGTGAATACGCCGCATGGCCAGCGATGTAGTGCCAGCGCTCGGGCGTGAAGGTGTCGGTGCCGACCATGAAGCGGTCAGGGAACTCCTCAAACGCGGCGCGCCAGCCCGCATCCACCTGCGTGCCGCTGGCATGGTCACCACGGAACGCCAGGTCACACCACAGGCGCGGGTGGCGGCGCAGCACGGCGCGCACCGCCTCGGGCCGGTCGAAGCCCGAATGCGCCCACAGCACACGGGCCTCGGGCCATTGCTGGAACAGCCGGTCGATGCAGGCCACATCGGAGTGCGCATGCAGCAGCAGGCCACGTTCACGCGCCAGCGCCACCATCTTGCGTGGCACCGGCAGCTCGGCATCGGCGCCGTACAGATGGAATTCACCAATGCCGACATGGCGCAGCTTGGCCAGCCGGTCTTCGAGGTAGCCGACCACGCTGGCATCGTGCATCCAGCTGCCGATCTCGCCGCGGCTGCGGTAGGGCCGCAGCTCGGGCACGATCAGGTCAGGCGCTTCGGCCAGCAGCAGTTGCGTGCCCTGGTCGTTCGACGACGACACCAGGGCGCCGCGCAGCCCGGCCTGGCGCAGGATGGCCACCGCCTGCTTGGGCGGCACCAGGTCCCAGGCGTCGTGGCTGTAGTGGATGTGGGCGTCGAACAGCGGCAGCTCGGGCGCGGCCTGGGCGGCATTTGCCGCCAGCGCCAACAGGCTGGCACCGAAGCCGCGTCGATCCAGCGTTGGGGTCATCAGGGCACCCTACGCGCTGCGCGCGGTCCCGCCAAGCGGGAATGAGCCCCTTCGGGCGGCCGGGCGGTGCTCATGCCAGGGCTTTGAGCAATTTGTCGTGGATGCCACCGAAGCTGCCGTTGCTCATCACCAGGATCTGGTCGCCCGGCCTGGCGGCCTTGACGATGGTGGCCACCAGCGCGTCCACGCTGTCGGCCACCACGGCCTGGGCGCCCAGCGGCGCCAGCGCCTCGGTGGCATTCCAGCCGTAGTTGCCTTGCAGGCAGAAGCTCAGGTCGGCTTCTTCCAATGCCCAGGGCAACAGGGCTTTCATCTCGCCACGCTTCATGGTGTTGGTGCGGGGCTCGAACACCACCAGCACACGCGCCAGGCCGGCCTTGCGGCGCAAGCCGTTCAACGTGGTGCGCATCGCGGTGGGGTGGTGGGCAAAGTCGTCGTAGACCAAGATGCCGCGCACCGTGCCACGCAGCTCCAGCCGGCGGCGAACGTTGGTGAAGCTTGCCAGCGCCGCCGCAGCCACGTCGGGTGCCACGCCCACGTGCTCGGCCGCGCCAATCGCTGCCAGTGCATTGAGCTGGTTGTGCTCGCCCAATTGGG
>JANNMP010000156.1:0-11959 GCA_031398015.1 Burkholderiaceae bacterium | reverse complement strand
GTAGACGCGCTTCTCGGCCATGCGGCGGTCGAGGTGGATTTCGCAGTTGCCGGTGCCCTTGAACTCTTCGTAGATCACCTCGTCCATGCGGCTGCCGGTGTCGATCAGCGCGGTGCCGATGATGGTCAGCGAGCCGCCTTCTTCGACATTGCGCGCGGCGCCAAAAAAGCGCTTGGGCCGCTGCAGCGCATTGGCGTCCACACCGCCGGTGAGCACCTTGCCCGACGACGGCAACACGTTGTTGTAGGCCCGCGCCAGACGGGTGATCGAGTCGAGCAGGATCACCACGTCCTTCTTCATCTCGACCAGGCGCTTGGCGCGCTCGATCACCATCTCGGCCACCTGCACATGGCGCGCGGCGGGCTCGTCGAAGGTGGAGCTGATGACCTCGCCGCGCACGGTGCGGATCATCTCGGTCACTTCTTCGGGCCGCTCATCGACCAGCAGCACGATCAGGTGGATCTCGGGGTGGTTGGCCACCAGTGCATGGGCGATGTGCTGCATCATCACCGTCTTGCCGGTCTTGGGCTGGGCCACCAGCAGCGCGCGCTGGCCTTTGCCGATGGGTGCGATCAAATCGATGATGCGGCTGGTGACGTTGTCCTCGCCCTTGTAGTTGTCGCGCTCCAGCTTGAACGGCTCTTTGGGGAACAGCGGCGTCAAGTTCTCGAACATGATCTTGTGCTTGTTCTCCTCGGGCGTGACGCCGTTGACCCGGTCGACCTTGACCAGGGCGAAATAGCGTTCACCGTCCTTGGGCACCCGCACTTCACCTTCGATCAAATCACCGGTGTGCAGGTTGAAGCGGCGGATCTGGCTGGGCGACAGGTAGATGTCGTCGGTTGAGGCCATGTAGCTGGCCTCGATGCTGCGCAAGAAGCCGAAGCCGTCGGGCAGCACTTCGAGCACACCGTCGCCGAACACCTGCTCGCCGGCGCGGGCGCGCTTTTTCATGATGGCGAACATCAGCTCCTGCTTGCGCAGGCGGGCGACGTTGTCGATCTCCAACTCTTCGCCCATCGTGATGAGTGCGGAGACGTGGAGCGCCTTCAATTCGGAAAGATGCATGGGGGTTCACCGGGTGGTGGAGGGGCAGCTTGGCCAGGCCGGGGCATTGGCTGCCGGGCGTTGCCTGCAAGCGTGGTGACGGGTGCAGGAATCAAAGGGCCAGACCCTCCGTGTGCGCCAAGCTCGAGGCTTGCGATGAACCGCAGCACGCCAGGCGCACAGCGGTCAACAGAGCACGGGGAGGGAGGGCCGAAACCTCGCGCCGGGCCGGGTGAGAACCCGCAGGCGAGGTGGCTTCAAACGTCTTGCCGTCAGCACCCTGCCGGGCGCGCCGAACAACAAACTGACAACGATTATAGATGCGGCTCGATGAAGGCCGTGAGCTGGGCCTTGCTCAGCGCGCCCACCTTGGTGGCGGCAAGCTGGCCGCCCTTGAACAACATCAATGTGGGGATGCCGCGGATGCCGAACTTGGCCGGCACCTCGCGGTTCTCGTCGACATTCATCTTGGCGATCTGCAGGCGGGTGCCGAATTCCTTGGCGGTCTCGTCCAGGATGGGGGCAATCATCTTGCAGGGGCCGCACCACTCGGCCCAGTAGTCGACCAGCACCGGCGTGTCTGACTGCAGCACGTCGGCGTCAAACGTGGCATCGGTGGTGTGCTTGATCAGGTCGCTGCTCATGGTGGTGTCCAGGGTGGGCCCGCTTGGGGCGGGCCGGGGTGCTGCCGGATGCTGCCTCCGGTGGGGGCCAACACCTGCGCCACTGCAAAAACGCATGCTGATTTTGGCACAAAGGCCCTGGCGGCGTGGCCAGCGCCAGTCTGGTGGCGAACTGCGGCGCCAACGCCGGCTTGTTCTGCACTTGCTGCGTGGCTGCTTTCGGTCCAATCGGCAAAACCATCTGATCGCGATATGGCCGCTGCCCCGCCGCCCCGCCCTGCCAGCCCGAATGCCGTGCGCCATCTCGGGCGCTTCCAGCTGTTGCGGCTGCTCGGCAAGAGTGCGCGCACCATGCAGTGGCTGGTGTCGGACCAACGCGCAAACCAGGACATGCTGTTGCTGCTGCCACGCGTCCAGCCTGCCAGCGCAGCGGCATTGCAGCGCTGGCTGGACAACGCCCGCCGCGCCGCGCGCATTGACCACCCCGGCCTGCTGGCGGCCGTGGAAGTGGGCGAGCACGAGCGCTGGCCCTACATCGCCTATGAATGCGCCAACCTCAGCACGCTGAGCGAAAAACTGGGCAGCAAGGGCATCGCTGCGGCCGAGCTGGTGCCCAGCATGCTGCAGGTGCTGCAAGGCCTGGCGTTTGCCCATGAAGCCGGTCTGGCCCACCATGATGTGCAGGCCGGCATGCTGGTGCTGGACGACAGCGGCCATTGCGCGCTGCTGGGCCTGGGCGCCTGCCTGCCGGCCGACGGTGAGGCCGACGGTGAGGCCGACGGCCTGCCGGCACAGCGCCGCGCCGCCGAGCGTGACGTGCTGGCCCTGGGCCTGGTGCTGCACCACGCGCTGTGCGGCATGCCAGCGCTGGAGCAGGCCGACACCGGCGTGGTGATCGAGCGGCTGCCGCCGCTGGGCCGCGAGATCGTGCGCCTGCCCTGGACCGGCGCGCACGCCATCCCAGAGCCGCTGCGCGCCATCGTCAACCGCGCCACTGACCGCCAGCAGCGCCAGCGCTACCGCAGCGCCCGGTCATTGGAGCGTGCCTTGCATGGCTGGCTGCGCACCGACGGTGCAGCGGGTGGCGGCCCGATCATGCTGCTGCTCGACCGCATGCGCGCGGCCGGCCTGATGCCGGCCATGCCCGGTGGCGCCGCCCGCGCGACGCGGCTGGCCACGCTGGAGCGCGAACGCAGCGCCGAGCTGGCCGAGATCGTGATCCAGGACATCGGCCTGACCTTCGAGCTGCTGCGCAGCGTCAACGGCAGCGGCATGCGCGGTGCGCTGGGTGGCGGCAACGGGCCGATCCTGACCATCCGCCGCGCTATCGACATGCTGGGGATCGAAGGCGTGCGCCGTGCCGCCAACGCGCTGCGCACCTGGCCCGGGCCGCTCAATGAGCCCCAGGCCGCCGAGTTGTCGGCACTGATCGAGCGCGTGCGTCTGGCCGGCAAGGTGGCGCAGTGGCTGCGCCCGGCCGGCTACGACCCCGAGGTGGTGACCCTGCTGGCGATGCTGCAGAACCTGGGACGGCTGGCCGTGCAATACCACTTCCCGGACGAAGCGGCGCAGATCCGCCGGCTGATGCTGCCGGCCCCACCGGCCAAGCCCGGCGACGCCGAGGAGCCCGGCATGGCCGAGGACGGCGCATCGTTTGCGGTGCTGGGCGTGGACATCGACGCGCTGGGCGCAGCCGTGGCCCGCCACTGGGGGCTGGACGATGCGGTGGTGCACATGCTGCGCCGCGTGCCCTGGGGCGCGCCGGTGCACAGCCCCGACGGCGACGACGACCTGCTGCGCCTGTCGGCCAGCTGCGCCAACGAGGTGGTGGATTCACGCGCCCAGCCGGCGCACCACCGGCTGGCCTGGCTGCAGCGGGTGGTGCAGCGCTACGGCCGCCTGTTGGGCGTGGGCCTGCGTGACCTGCAACTCGCCGCCCAGGGCGTGTCACCGAACGATGCCGCCGCCGCGCAAGACAGTGCCCCCGCCACTGACGCCAGCACGGCGCCGGCGCCAGGCGTAACGCCATGACGGCCGCCACAACCGCCACAACTGCCACAACTGCCGCCACCATGGCTGCCGGCAAACGCCTGGGCCGCTTCGAGCTGGAGTCGCTGCTGGGCCGTGGTGCCCAGGCCACCGTGTGGCGGGCGCATGACGCACGCCTGGACCGCGCGGTGGCGCTGAAGTTGTTGACGCTGGCCCCGGTCGGCAACGACAGCGGCCAGCCGCTGGACCAATGGCTGGCCGAGGCCCGCGCGGTGGGCCGGCTGGCCCATCCCCACATCGTGCCGGTGTTCGACGCCGATGTCTTCGACGGCCAGCCCTGCCTGGTGTTCGAACTGGTGCCCGGCCGCACGCTGGCCGAGCTGTTGCGCCAGCGGGGCGCGCTGCCGGCGCGCGAAGCGGTCGAGCTGATGCTGGGCGTGGTGGACGCGCTGCGCGCCGCCCATGCCCAGGGCATCGTGCACCGTGACCTGAAGCCGTCGAACATCCTGGTCGATGCCGACGGCCGCGCCAGGGTGATGGATTTCGGCATCGCGGCGCGCTTGCACGCCAGCGCGTCAGACGGCCCTGACGCCCTGGCCGGCTGCATCGTCGGCACACCCGGCTACCTGTCGCCCGAGGCAGCGGCCGCAGCCGCGCCGTCGGGCCAGATGGACGTGTTTGCCGCCGGCCTGGTGCTGGCTGAACTGCTCAGCGGCGCCCGCCTGGTCAGCGAGCGTGAACCACGCGCCGCGCTGCGCCGCGTGCTGCACGACGATTTGCTGCTGCCCGAAGGCGCCGACGCCGACGACCGCCTGCGGGCCATCGTGCAGCGTGCCATCGCGCGTTTACCCGCCAACCGCTACGACAGCGCCGCCAGCCTGCGTGACGCGCTGATGCAGTGGCTGGCGCCAGCCGACGACCAGGCCGGCGGCAGCGGCCACAGCACGCTGGACTTCCTGCTGCTGCGCATGCGCCACAAGAGCGATTTTCCGGCGCTCACCGGCCATGTGCTGCGCATCCAGCGCATGGCCAGCTCAGACAGCGAAACACTGCACAGCCTGGCCGATGAAATCCTCAAAGACGTGGCGCTGACACAGAAGCTGCTGCGCCTGGTCAACACCGCGCAATACCGGCGCAACGGCCACGGTGTGGCCACGGTGTCGCGGGCGGTGGCCATGGTGGGGCTGGCCGGCATCCGCAACCTGGCGCTGTCGCTGGTGCTGGTCGAGCACATGAAGGACAAGGCCCATGCCCAGCGGCTGAAAGAGGAGTTTCTGCGCTCGCTGCTGGCCGCGCAGCTGGCGCATGCGCTGGCCGCCGGCGCGCGGGACGCCGAAGAGGCGTTCCTGGGCGCCATGTTCTACAACCTGGGCAAGTTGCTCACCGAGTACTACTTTCCCGACGAGGCCGAGGCGGTGCGCACCCAGCTGCGGCTGACAACGGCGCCGGCTGACGCACAACTGCACAACAACACGCACCCGGATGTGCTGGCCGACCGCGCTGCCACCATGGTGCTGGGCCTGGGCTTCGAGGCGCTGGGCATGGGCGTGGCGCGCCACTGGGCCCTGCCCGACAGCCTGCAGCGCTGCATGCGCCGCCCCGACGGCGCCAGCCCGTCACAGCCGCTGGCCAGCGGCCCCGAGCGCCTGCGCTGGCTGGCAGTGGCGGCCAATGAGATTTCTGACGCGATCTGGTCGGCCGACGCCAACAGCCTGCCGCTGCGGCTGGACGCCGTGGTGCAGCGCCACGGCCGCACGCTGGGCCTCACGGCAGCCGACCTGCGCCGCGCGGTGGACGCGTCGCGCGCCGTGCTGGCCGACATGGCGCCGGCCATGGGTCTGGTCTTGCCCAGCGGCAGCCGTGGCCAGCAAGTGCTGGCCGAGGCCCGCCAGGCCGACCCCGGCGACCCCGGCGACCCACTGGCGCCGCACCAGCTGGTGGCCACCTTGCCGGCCACGCCGGTGGCTGACGATGCCGCCACGCTGCGCCTGGCGCGCAAGCCGCCGCCCAATGGCGCGCTGCTGGCGGCCAGCGCCATCAGCGACGTGCTGGCGGCCGGCATCCAGGACATCACCGACACCCTGGCAGGCGACAGCTTCCGCCTGAACGAGGTGCTGCGCATGGTGCTGGAGACGATGTACCGGGCGCTGGGCTTCCAGCGCATGGTGTTCTGCCTGCGTGACCCGGCCAGCGGCCGCCTGCTCGGCCGTTTCGGCCTGGGCGACCGCGCGGCTGCGTTGAGCCCGCTGTTCCAGGTGCCGTTGCGCTGGCCTGCCGGGCAGGCACCTGACCTGTTTGGCGCGGTGTGCCTCAAAGGCAGCGATACGCTGATCGCCGACGCCCACGCGCCCAGCATCGCGCCACGCTTGCCGCTGTGGTACCGCCAGCAGATCAATGCGCCGGCGTTCCTGCTGTTGCCGATGTTGATGAAGCAGGCGCCGTTTGCGCTGATCTATGCCGACCAACACCAGGCCGGTGGCCTGCAGGTGGGTGAGCGCGAACTGGCGCTGCTGCGCACGCTGCGCAACCAGGCGGTGATGGCCTTCCGGCAATCGACACCACAACCATGACACAGGCTTTGCCGCGCTGCAGCGACCACCCGAAACAGGGCTGGCGGCGCCGCCCCGGCAGCAGTAGAAGCAAGACCAGCAAACTTGGCGCTGGGGTGGTGGTAGGTGACGAGCCTGACCCCGGCACTGGTCACAACGGTTGGGGCTGCTTCGTTCCCGACCTGACCCGGTTGGCCGCGCTTCCATGCGGGGAGGCCCGTCGCTGCGCAGTGTAGGCGATGGTGTTGGTGATGGCCCGCGCGATGGCCCGCGTGAAAGCCCGCGTGATGGTCCGCGTGAAGGCCCGCATGGGCGGCGGCCAGTGCCGAGTCACAATTTGTCACTTCTTTCTCGATGGTTCAGCCGCGCTCCATGCTCCCTGCCACCCTGGCCCTGGTCGACGACGACGCCACCTTCAGCGAGTACCTCACGCCCTACCTGGCCGGGCGCGGGGTGGCTGTGCAATGGTTCGCCGACAGTGACGACCTGCTCTGCAGCCCGCTGCCGTTCGGCTTTGATTTCTACGTGGTCGACCTGATGCTGCCCGGCATCGACGGCCTGAGCCTGATCCGCCTGCTGCGCCGGCGCACCGACGCCGGTGTGCTGGTGGTCTCGGGCAAGCTGGCCGACGACGTGTTTGACCAGGTGATGCTGGCCGGCGCCGACATGCACCTGGCCAAGCCGGTCACCTTCGAACAAGTGGCCCTGGCGGTGGCGGCGGTGTTCCGCCGCTCGGGCGGCAAGCGGGTGACCCAGGCCGCCTGGCGCCTGGACGAGGCCGCCAGGCGGCTGCTGGCACCCGACGGCGCGGTGATCGAACTCAGCCCCACCGACGCCAGCGTGCTGGCCTGCCTGCTCGAGGCCGACGGCGCCACCGTGGGCCGTGACACCCTGGCCCAACGCCTGGGCCTGTCGCTGACCGAAGACCCCAATCTGCTGCACGCCACCATCTACCGGCTGCGCCGCCGCATCGAGCGCGCCACGCCCGGCCTGGTGCCGCTGCAATCGAAATCGCGCGTCGGCTATGTGTTCCGCGCGCCGCTCGAACCGGCCTGAGCCGTGCCGGCCAGCGCCGACGCTGGCGCGCTGGCCTGGTGCTGGCGGTGCTCGCCCACCAGCGTTTCGGCCAGGTCGTCGTCCATCTGCCAGTCATCGGCCGGCAGCTGGAACACCAGCTGCGCCACGAAGCCGCAGGGCAAGGCGTTGGACAGCAGCAGCTGGCCGCCGTGCAAGTCCATCACCTGGCGCACGATCGCCAGCCCCAGGCGGCGCCGCGCCGGTGCGCCCGGCGCCGGTGGCGGTGGCTGCAACTGCTCGGGCGCCATGCCCGGCCCGTCGTCGGCCACCACCAGGCGCAGGCTGTTGCTGGCCGGTTGCTCTTCGATGCACAGGCTGACGTTGACCGCTGCGCCGCCGTGCGCAAAGGCGTTGTTCAGCAAGTTGCGCAGGGCCAGCCGCACCAGGCCGGGCTCAACCTCCAGGCTGTCCAGGTCGGTGCGCCAGTCCACCGTCAGGCGCTCGAGCTGGCGCACGCCCAGGTCGCCCAGCGTCAGGTCGACCAGAAAATCCAGCGCCACCTCCTGCAGCACCAGCGGTGTCTCACGCGACAGCAGCGTGGCGGTGGCCAGGGTGTTGTCCAGCACCGAGCGCACATCGCCCAGCACGGTTTGCACCTGCAACAGCTGAGCGGCGGCCTGGGCAGCGGTCTCGCCGCGTGGCTCGCGCAGCACTTGCACCGCGCTTTGCATGGCCAGCCCGGCGTTGTGCAGGGGCTGGCGGATTTCATGTGCCAGCATCTGCAGCAGGCTTTCGCGCTCGGCGGCCAGCTCGTCGCGCTGGGCCAGCAGCGCCTGCAGCTCCAGTGCCGTCTGCTCGGCGGCCTCGCGGCTGGCGGTCTCGTCGATCTGGGCCTGGCGGGCCTGCAGCTCGGCGCGGTGCAAATCGTCGAGCAACATGCCCAGGAAGCCCAGATTGCCGAACAGCGCCGCCAGCGCGGCGGCCGCCACCACCAGCCACCACGGCCAGCCTGTCGCCATGGCTGCCGGCGCTGCAATGGCCAGGGCGCGCAGCACCAGCGTGCCGGTCAGCAGCCATTCGGTCCAGGCCACCCAGCGTGCGGTGGCCGAGCCACTGGAGCGGCTGTCCTCCCAGGCATGGCGGCCGACGATCGCGGTGCCGACGATCAGCACCGCATTGGCATAGCTGGCACGCACCGACGGGTCATCGGATTGCAAGCTGACCAGCCAGCCGAGCACGGTCAGTGCCAGCAGCGCCAGGCCGGCGCCAACATGCAGCGGCCGGCCCATGTGGCGGCGCAGCGCCAGCGTGCGCAGCCAGATCGACAGCAGCAGCAGGCCAGGCAGCAGGCCCAGCCGCAGGCTGTCGGGCAGGCCGTGCTGCAGGCCAGCCTGCATGCCGCCGGCCAGCGCCAGTGGCGTGCTGTCGAGCACCCCGCCGGGCGCCAGGCTCAGGCCCAGCGCGAATGTGCCCATGGCCCACAGGCGAACCGCGCTCACATGGCGCGGCCCGCGCAGCATCAGCCAGGCAGCGCAGGCCATCAGCACATGCAGCAGGCCCACGGTGGCCATGGCCAGCTGGGCCACCAGGCCTGCGGTCACTGCAGCATCCGCAGGCCGGCGCTGCGGCCTGAATGCAGCCCGACGCTGGACCCGCTGCCGATGGTTGGCACAGGGTGTCTCATGCCGCGGCGACCTGCACGCTCTGCGGAAACTCCAGCCGCGCCACCAGGCCATGCGGGTGGCGGGGCTGCAGGCTGACCGTGCCGCCATGGCGGGCCATCACCTCGCGCACGATGGTCAGGCCCAGCCCGCGCGGCGCCGGCGGCATGCCGGCAGGGCGGGTCAGGCGATGGCCGGCCTCCGGCTGCCACAGCGGCGGCGGGCCGCCGCCGTCGACGCTGACCCAGACCCCCCGCCCGGGCGGCTGCCGCTGGCGCTCGACCTGGATCAGCACCGACACCGCCGGCCCGCCGTGGCTGAAGGCATTGCGCAGCAGGTTGCGCAGCGCCAGGCGCACCAGGCCGGCTTCCAGCTCGGCGCTGTCGGGCAGGGCCGGCCACTGCACCCGCACCAACCGGCGCTGGGCCTCGGGCAGGTCGGCCAGGGCCTGGCCGATCAGCGGCAGCAGCGGTGTGTCGGGCATGTACAGGGCGTCGCCGCCGCCCAGCAGGTTGGCAGCAGCCAGGGTGTTGTCGAGCACCGAGCGCACATCGGCCAACACACCCTGGGCGCGCTGCAGGCGCTCGGCGGCGCGTGGCAGCACGTCTTGCCGCGGCTCGCCCAGCACTGCGCGCGCGGCTTGCAGTGCACCGCTGGCGTTGTGCAGCGGCTGGCGGATTTCATGCGCCAGCAGCTTGAGCAGCTGGTCACGCTCGGCCGCCAGCTCGTCACGCTGGTGCAGCAGGTCACGCAGGCTGGCGGCGCGGTCTTCGGCCGCCTCTCGGCGCAGCCGCTCAGCCCACTGCACCTCGCTGGCGGCGCGGCTGGCCGCGTGGCTGCGGCCCAGCACCAGGCCCAGGTAGCCCAGGTTGGCAAACAGCGCGCCCAGCATCACCATGGTGATGGCCACCGCCAAATCCCAGGTGTTGCCGACATCTTCGGCCGGCACCCAGCCCAGCAGGCTGGCGGCCGTGCGCCAGGTGATGGCCAGCGCCAGCAGCGTTTCGGCGGCCGCCAGGCCCTGGCCGATGCGCGAGCCCAGCGCGCGGCCGGTGGCCACGGCGTGGTGCGCAAACACCAGCGCGGCGGCCACCAGCATCAGGGCACTGACGGCCAGCGTGAGCGCCGGTGGCGCCAGCAGCGCGCTGAGCTGGTGCACGGCCGCGCCCAGCGCCCAGGCGCCAAGCGCCAACGGCGGCCGCAGGGCCCAGCCCAGCTCGAAACGCAGCGCCAGCACGCGCAACACAGTCGAGCCCAGCAGGCAATGGAAGGCGAGGCCCGGGCTGGTCCAGGGCGGCAGCAGTGCATGCAGGCCCAGCAGGGCCAGCGCCAGACCAGCCAGCAGCGCGCCCGAAATCCACAGCGCCAGCGGCACGGCAGGGTGGCGGCGGCGCAGCAGCGTCCACAACGTCAACGCCAGCAGCCCGTGCAGAACGCCGGCCACCAAGGCGATCAACTGGAGCGGGGTGAACGGCAGCATGAATCGGTCGCATCGTGGTGTTGGGGCCACCGCGCCAGGATGCCGCGTGCCGCGGCGCCGATTGTGACGGCCGGCCGGGCGCTCAGCCGGTGCTGCCGGGGCCGTTGGCGGCCAGCCGGCGCGGCCCGCCGCCGCTGTCGGCCTGGCAGTGCACCACGGTGCTGCCGTCGGCCAGGGTTTCGATCTCGCCTGAGCGGGTCAGCGCCATCATCACCCGGCTGACCATGGCGCGCGACGCGCCGATCATGTCGGCAATGGCCTGGCGGCTGACGCGCCCACGCACCACCGCCTGGCCGTCTTGCGGCTCGGCCAGGTCAAGCAACTGCTGCACCACGCAGCCGCGCACGTCATGCAGGGCCAGCAGGGTGATGCGGCGGTTCTTGCGCCGCACCCGCTGCACCAGGATCTGCAACAGCGCCGGCAACAGTGCCGGTGACTCATGCAGGCAGTCGATGAAATCGACGCGGCTGATCACCAGCACCTCGCTGGGCACCGTGCAGCGCACCGACGCGTACTGCGGCAGGTCGTCGATGGCGCTCAGCTCGCCGAAGTGCTCACCCGGGCGCAACTGGTCGATCACCAGAGCGCGGCCCCGCTGGTTGTGCCGCACCACCTGGGCCTGGCCGCTGAGCAACACATACAGACCCGATTCGCGGCTGCCTTGCTCGATCACCACCGCATGGCGGGCCAGCCGCCGCACCACGGCGCGCTGTGCCAGCTGCTGGGCGGCGTCGGGGTCCAGGCCCCGCAACAGCCGCAGGCCGGTCAGCGCATCGGGGCTGATCTGCGGCTGCGGCGTCGCTGCTGGTGGCAACGGGCTGGGCGCCATGGCCTGCATGCCCAGCGGGCGCTGGCGCAAGTTGACAGAGCTGTCTGAGGTGATGAGATATGACATGGCGCTGGTTTCATGATTGCCAATAAATCATATCTGATCATTTCAAACGGGGTGAGGGGATCTCAACGCCCGTGTGCTTTTTGACACTGAAGTGGCATGGCCGTGGCGGCCGCCACAGCCCACCCAGCTAACGCAATTGCAGTGCGTCGTCACCGAAGTGCAGGCCCAGCGGCTCGATCAGCAGCTGCTTCGGCCCGGCCTGCACGCTGCCTGCCACACGCGCGCCGATCCCCAGGCTCTGGGCAATCGCCACGCAGCGCGCGGCATCACGGGGGGCCAGGAACAGCGCAAACCCGGCGCCCATGTTGAGCGTGCTGTAGGCCTCGTGGTCAGCTTGCTGCGCCTGCTGCTGGATGAAGCGCAGCACCGGCGGCACCGGCGGCACGGTGTGGATGCGGTAAGTGAATTGGCCGGGGTGGCGCAGCAGCTTGCGCCAGCCATGGCCGGTGATGTTGGCGCAGTAGTGGGGCACGATGCCGGCGGCCCACAGCGCCTCGGTCAGCGGTGAATACAGCACCGTGGGCGCCAGCAGCGCCGCGCCGTAGCCCAGGCCGGGGTGGCCCAGCGGGTCGATCTCGGTCAGCCAGCCCTGCGGCAGGCGCTGCACCAGCTTGCGCGCCAGGCTCAGGCCGTTGGCGTGGATGCCGCTGGAGTCGAGCAGCACGATGGCGTCGCCGTCGGCCAGCTTGTCGCCCACG
>JANNMP010000132.1:0-2058 GCA_031398015.1 Burkholderiaceae bacterium | reverse complement strand
GTGGCGCGCTGCGGCAAGCCGGTGAACATCAAGAAGGGCCAGTTCCTGGCGCCGCACGACATGGTCAACGTGATCACCAAGGCGCGCGCGGCGGCCAAGGATGCGGGCTTGAGCGAAGACCGCTTCATGGCTTGCGAGCGTGGCGCCAGCTTCGGCTACAACAACCTGGTCAGCGACATGCGCAGCCTGGCGATCCTGCGCGAGACCGGCGCGCCGGTGGTCTTCGACGTGACCCACAGCGTGCAGTTGCCCGGTGGCCAAGGCACCAGCAGCGGCGGCCAGCGCGAGTTTGTGCCGGTGCTGGCGCGTGCCGGTGTGGGCGTGGGCGTGGCCGGGCTGTTCATGGAAACCCACCCCGACCCGGCCAACGCGCTGAGTGACGGGCCGAATGCGGTGCCGCTGAAACACATGCGTGCGTTGCTGGAGCAGCTGGTGGCCATCGACCGCGTGGTCAAGGCCCAGCCGCTGCTGGAGAATGATTTCTCCTGCTGACGCCCCCTGCTTGCCAACACCGGAGCCACCATGCCCTGCGCCTACATCATCGTCGACATGAAGATCAGCGACCCCGAGCAGTACAAGCAGTACATGGCTGCGGCACCGGCGGCGGTGAAGGCCGCCGGTGGTGAGTATCTGGTGCGCGGCGGGGCGTTTGCCGTGCTGGAAGGCCAGTGGCAACCCACGCGCATGGCCATGCTGCGCTTCCCCAGCCTGGACGGCGCCAAGGCCTTCTACGACGCCGAGCTGTACCGCGCGGCGCGTGCCAAACGCGCTGGCGCCACCGAGTTCTTCAACATGGTGGTGGTCGAAGGCGTGCCCGAGCCGGTCTGACCACCAACACCACAGCCAACAACAAAGGACCCCCATGAGCGCCATCGTCGACATCGTCGGCCGCGAGATCCTCGACAGCCGCGGCAACCCCACCGTTGAATGCGACGTGCTGCTGGAGAGCGGCACCATGGGCCGCGCGGCCGTGCCCAGTGGCGCCAGCACCGGCAGCCGCGAGGCCATCGAGCTGCGTGACGGCGACAAGGCGCGCTACCTGGGCAAAGGCGTGCTCAAGGCGGTGGAGCATGTCAACACCGAAATCAGCGAGGCCGTGCTGGGCCTGGACGCCAGCGAGCAGGCCTTTCTCGACAAGACCCTGATCGACCTGGACGGCACCGAGAACAAGAGCCGCCTGGGCGCCAACGCCACGCTGGCGGTGAGCATGGCGGTGGCCCGTGCGGCGGCTGAAGAATCGGGCCTGCCGCTGTACCGCTACTTTGGCGGCTCGGGCGGCATGAGCCTGCCGGTGCCGATGATGAACGTGATCAACGGCGGCGCGCACGCCAACAACAGCCTCGACCTGCAAGAGTTCATGATCATCCCGGTGGGCGCGCCCAGCTTCCGCGAGGCGCTGCGCTGGGGGGCAGAGACGTTTCATGCCTTGAAGAAAATCCTGCATGACCAGCACATCAGCACCGCCGTGGGTGACGAAGGTGGCTTTGCGCCCAACGTGGCCAGCCATGAGGCGGCCATCCAGATGATCTTGCAGGCGGTTGAAGCAGCCGGCTACAAGGCCGGTGAGCAAATCGCCATCGGCCTGGACTGCGCGGCGAGCGAGTTCTACAAGGACGGCCAGTACGTGCTGGAAGGTGAAGGCGGCCTGAAGCTCAGCGCCGAAGGCTGGACCGACATGCTGGCCGGCTGGGTCGACAAGTACCCGATCATCAGCATCGAAGACGGCATGCATGAAGGCGACTGGGCCGGCTGGAAGCACCTGGCCGAGCGCCTGGGCAAGAAGGTGCAGCTGGTGGGCGATGACCTGTTCGTCACCAACACCAAGATCCTGGAGCGTGGCATCCGCGAAGGCGTGGCCAATTCGATCCTGATCAAGATCAACCAGATCGGCACGCTCAGCGAGACCTTCGCCGCCATCGAGATGGCCAAGCGCGCCGGGTGGACGTCGGTCATCAGCCACCGCTCGGGCGAGACCGAAGACTCGACGATCGCCGACATCGCGGTCGGCACCAACGCCGGCCAGATCAAGACCGGCTCGATGAGCCGCAGCGACCGCGT
>JANNMP010000106.1:0-3073 GCA_031398015.1 Burkholderiaceae bacterium | reverse complement strand
CGCGAGCGGCCGCCACCTGCTGCAGGGCATCGGCCTGCAGCTCGGCGCGCAAGCCGGCCAGCGCGGCGGTGGTGTCGGCGCTGGGCCCGGGTGCTGAGGTGGCTGAGGTGGCAGTGGTGGCGGTGGTGGCGGTGGCGGTGGCGGTGGCGGTGTCTGCACGGCCCGGCGCCGGCATGCCGTGGGTGCCGGCAGCGCTGTGGCCCTGGCCGGGCGCCAGCCAGTCGGCCGCCGGCCAGGCCGGTGCCGGCGCACTGTGCGCTGCGTCACCCGCGCGGCGTGCCCACACGGCGGCATGCGCTGCGCCCGGCTGGGCTGGCTGGGCAATGGCTGGCGTGTCGGCAAACGCGCCCGGCCGCCAGGCGGCAAAGCCCTGCAGCTCTTCACGCGGGATAAAGCGGGTGTAGGCCACGCCGCCGCGTTGCAGCGGTGCCGGTGGCACGGCGTGCAGGCGCTCGGCGGCAGTCGGCCGTCTAGACGAATTCATCGGCGCCTCCGCTGGCGATCACGATCTGGCCTTCTTCGACCAGGCGGCGCACCACCTTCAGGATTTCTTTCTGCTCGGCCTCGACATCGGACACGCGCACCGGGCCGCGGCCGTCCAGGTCTTCTTTCAGCGTCTCGGCGGCGCGGCTGGACATGTTGCGGAACACCTTCTCGCGCATCTCGGGCGCCGCGCCCTTGAGCGCCAGCACCAGCGATTCAGTCTGCACTTCTTTCAGGATCGCCTGGATGCCCTTGTCGTCGACCTTGGCCAAGTCGTCGAAGCCGAACATGTTGTCCATCAGCTTCTGCGCCAGGTCGGGGTCACTCTCGCGCACATAGTCCAGCACGCTGGTCTCCAGCGCCGTGCCCAGCAGGTTGATGATCTCGGCGGCGGTCTTCACCCCGCCCAGCGTGGCCTTGCGCATGCGCTCGCTGCCCGACAGCACGTTGCTGAGCACATCGTTCAAGTCTCTCAGCGCGACGGGCTGGATGCCGTCGAGCGTGGCAATGCGCACCATCACCTCATTGCGCTGGCGCTCGGTGAAGAGTTTCATGATGCCGCCGGCCAGGTCGGGCTCCAGGTGCACCAGGATCGCAGCCACGATCTGCGGGTGCTCGTTGCGCAGCAGCTCGGCCACGCTGCCGGGGTCCATCCACTTCAAGCCCTCGATGCCGCTGATGTCGCTGCCCTGCAGGATGCGGTCGATCAGCAGGTTGGCCTTGTCGTCGCCCAGGGCCTTGCGCAGCACGTTCTTCACATAGTCGTCGGTGTCGGCCACCAGGGCGTGCTGGTCGAGTGCGTTGGTGGCAAAGCGGTCCAGCACCTTGGCCAGGCGCTCACGCGGCACGCTCTTCAGGCGCGAGATGGTCTCGCCCAGCTTCTGCACCTCTTTGGGCGCCAATTGCTTGAAGACCTCGGCAGCGTCTTCTTCGCCCAGCGACATCAGCAGGATCGCCGCTTCTTCAATGCCGTTGTCATCCATCAGGACTCTCCGTCCATCCAGCCGCGCAGGATGTTGGCCACGGCCTGCGGGTTCTCTTTGGCCAGCGCGCGTGCATCATTCAACTGGGCGTCCACCTTCAGGTTGTTTTCCAGCGCCAACTGCTCTGCGCTGTCGGGTGCGGGCAGGGCCTCGGTGTCATCGACCACGGCATTCAGCGTCTGCAGCGGCTCGGGCGGTGGTGCCGGCGGCACATCGGGCCGCAGCGCCGGGCGCACCACGCCAAACAGCAGCATCAGCGCCACCAGGGTCAGCGCAGCGGGCAGGCCACCGGCCTTGAGCAACTCCAGCAACCACGGCTGCTGCCACACCGGGGTGGCTTCGGGCTCGGCCTTGGGCTCGGCGCGGAACGGGATGTTGACCACGCGCACCGAATCGCCACGTTCCTTCTTGAAACCCACCGCCTCTTGCACCAGCGCGGTGAGCTTGTCCAGCTCTTCGGGCGGCAGCGGCGCGCTGCCGGGCTTGCCGGTCTTGGCGTCGGTGGTGCTGCGGTGGTTGACCAGCACTGCCACGTTGACCCGCCGCACCTCGCCGGTGGCGGCACGCTTGGTCTCGACTGTCTTGTCGACTTCGTAGTTGACGCGGTTCTCGCGCCGCGCGCCGGTGCCCGCCAGCGCCGCTGCACCGGCTTGCGCAGCTTGCAGCGGCGCGGCCGATGCAGCGGTGGCCGGCGCGGTGGCCGGTGTCGGCGCCTGGTTGCTGGCCGCACCCGGCACACCGGTGGGCTGCGGCGCCGCGCCCGTGCCGCTGGCGTCCACACTGTGCTGGCTGCGCACGCTGGCCTTGGTTTCGGCGCCCTGGTTGGGTGCATAGGCCTCGCTGGTCGACTCCACCTGGTTGAAGTCAAGCTCGGCGGTGACGGTGGCGCGCAGGTTGTCGGCACCCAGCACCGGCTCCAGGATCTCGTTGACGCGCTTGAGCAGGCGTGACTCGGTCTCGCGCAGGTGGGCACGCTGCTGCGCTGTCAAGTCACTGCGCAGTTCGCTGTCGGGCTGGGTCAGCCAGTTGCCGTCCTGGTCGGTGATGCTCACCGCCTTGGGCGACAGGCCCGGCACGGCAGTGGCCGTCATGTTGACGATGCCGGCAATCTGGCTGCGCTCCAGCGTGCGCCCGGGCAGCAGGGTCAGCGCCACCGATGCCGAGGGCTTGTCCTGCTCACGGTAGAAGCCGGTCTGCTGGGTCAGCGCCACCATCACCTTGACCGACTGCACGGCCGAGATGGTGGCGATCTGCTGCTCCAGCTGGCTGGCCAGCGCCCGCTGCAGATGGGTGCGCTCTTGCAACTGGCTCTGGCCGAAGCTGGCCTTGTCCATCGCCTCGAAGCCGGTGGGTGCCGACTTGGGCAGGCCCAGCATCGCCAGCTTCATGCGCAGGGCGTTGACGCGCTCGGTGGGCACCAGCACCAGGCCGCCGTTGTTGACGAGCTGGTGCGCCTCACCCAGCTTGTTGAGTTGCTCGACCACCAGGCCCAGCTCGTTGTTGGCCAGCACCTGCGCAAACAGCGGTGACATCGGCACATGCCGGCTCCACAGCGCCAGCGCCACCAGCACCGCCACCAGGCCGGCCGTGCCGATGGCCAGCAGCGA
>JANNMP010000103.1:0-13520 GCA_031398015.1 Burkholderiaceae bacterium | reverse complement strand
GCCTTCTGCGCCAGGCGGGCGATCAGCTCCTCGATCTTCTTGCCGATCACCATCATCAGGTCGGCCAGCTCGTCGATGACGATCACCACGAACGGCAGGCGCTGCAACGGCTCGGGCTCTTCTGGCGTCAGGCTGAAGGGGTTGGGCAACAGCTCGCCACGGGCCTTGGCGTCATCGAGCTTCTTGTTGTAGCCGGCCAGGTTGCGCACGCCCAGCTTGCTCATCAGCTTGTAGCGGCGCTCCATCTCGCCCACACACCAGTTCAGCGCGTTGGCGGCCTGCTTCATATCGGTGACCACCGGGCACAGCAGGTGCGGGATGCCTTCGTAGACGCTCATCTCCAGCATCTTCGGGTCGATCAGGATCAGCCGCACATCACGCGCCTCGGCCTTGTAGAGCAGGCTCAGGATCATCGCGTTGATGCCCACCGACTTGCCCGCGCCGGTGGTGCCGGCCACCAGGCAGTGCGGCATGCGTGCCAGGTCAGCCACCATCGGTGCGCCGACGATGTCCTTGCCCAGGCCCATGGTGAGCTGCGATGCGGCGTCGTGGTAGATCTGCGAGCCGAGGATTTCGGCCAGCCGGATCATCTGGCGTTTTGCATTCGGCAGTTCGAGTGCCATCGTCGTGCGCCCGGGGATGGTCTCGACCACGCGGATGCTGACCAGGCTCAACGATCGCGCCAGGTCTTTGGCCAGGTTGACCACCTGCGAGCCCTTGACACCGGTGGCCGGCTCGATCTCGTAGCGCGTGATCACCGGGCCGGGGGATGCGGCCACCACCCGCACTTCGACACCGAAGTCGCGCAGCTTCTTCTCGATCATGCGCGAGGTCATTTCCAGCGATTCGGGCGTCACCGAATCGACCCGCACGCTGGGTGCGGCGTCGAGCAGATCGACCTGCGGCAGCTTGGTGTCGGCCAGTTCGACGAACAGCGGTTTCTGCCGCTCGCGGGCCACGCGGGTGCTCTTGGGCACCTCGACCATGGTTTCTTCGATGACGATGGGGGCGTGGTCTTCCACCACCACGCGCCCGTCCTCGGCACCCTGCTCACGCTCGCGGGTCAACACCTCGGCAATGCGCAGGTCTTCCTTTACCTCGCGCTTGTCGGCGCGGGCGCGCCACAGGCCTTCGATGCGCTGGCCCAGGGCGTCGGCCACGCCAGCCCAGGAGAAGCGCAGCGCCAGTGACAAACCCAGCACACCGGCGGCGATCCACAGCACGCCCGAGCCGGCAAAGCCCAGCCAGGTCATCGACAGGCCGCCCACCACCGCGCCCAGCACACCACCGGCCTGGCCACCGGGCAAGGCAGCGTCCAGGCGGTACAGCCGGGTCCATTCCAGGCCGCAGCTGGCGGCCATCAGCAGGGCCAGGCCGGCCCAGAACCACCAGGCCGGCGGCGCCGGGGCATCGGGCGCGGCCGGGCCACGCAATTGCCCGGCCAGCAAGGCCAGCCAATGGCGCGCGGCCACCAACATCAGCCACCAGGTGGACCAGCCGAACAGGAACAGTGACAGGTCAGACGCCCAGGCGCCGAACAGGCCGGCCCAGTTGGCCACCGGCGCACCGGTGCCTGAGGTGGAGAAGCCGGGGTCGTCGGCACGGTGGC
The DNA here is from genome assembly GCA_031398015.1 of Burkholderiaceae bacterium. Classification (GTDB taxonomy): domain Bacteria; phylum Pseudomonadota; class Gammaproteobacteria; order Burkholderiales; family Burkholderiaceae_C; genus Pseudaquabacterium. The sequence continues at coordinate 11,911 of JANNMP010000103.1, read as the reverse complement.
TGGCCAGGGCCAGCAGCATCAGCAGCCACAACACACCACCGGTGAACAGCAGCAACTGGGTGCGCCAGCGGGGTGACTCAGCAGGTGTGGCGCCGCGTTGCGAGGCCAGCGTTGCGCTGCCGTCGCGAAGCAGGGAGCCCAGGGGAAATGTCATCTCAGTGCCGCCCGGCCGCCCGAAGGTACTGAGGCGCCCCCTCGGGGGGCAGCGAGCGAAACGAGCGTTGGGGGCAACATGCGCCAGATTGTGGCGCAGGCCGGAGGCTACTCAGGCTGAGGCGCCTTGTCCTTGATGATCACCGAGCCGTTGTCCTGGGTCTCGATCACGCCGCGCTCTTCCAGGTCCTTCATCACCCGGCTGACCATCTCACGCGAGGCACCCACCACCTTGGCCATGTCCTGCCGCGAAACCTTGTTGCGGATGGTCTTGACGCCGTTGATCTCTTCGCTCATCTCCAACAAGGTGCGGGCCACGCGGCCATACACATCGAGCAGGGCCAGCGATTCGATCTGGCGGTCAGCATGGCGCAGGCGGCGCACCAGGCCGCGCAGGATGGCGTAGCTCAGTGATGAATGCTCGGGCAGGCAGCGCGCAAAGTCGGCGCGGCCCAGGATCAGCATGTCGGTCTGGATTTCGCAGCGCACCGTGGCCGAGTGGGCCTCGTTGTCGATCAGGCTCATCTCGCCCACGTAGTCACCCGATTCAAGCACCGCCAGGATGACCTCGCGGCCGCGTGAATCGGAGGTGAGCACCCGCGCCCGGCCGTTGAGCAGGATGAACAAGGTGTTGGTCTTGCGGCCCTGCTCCACCACCAGCTCACCGCGCCGGAAGCGGCGGTTGACCACGCTGTCGGCAATGGCGTGCGCCTGGTCATTGGTGAGCATGGAGAACAGCGGCACGCGCCGGATCAGATAAAGATTGGTCAGCATCGACATGGAGTTTTCCCTTCCTGGCGGCAGTGTGTTCTGTGACCGATTCAGCCAAACGCCCAAGCAGCACGGGCTTGGCGGGTCAGTTCTGAGCAGAAAAGTCTCTATTGTGCCGACGGCGATGCTTGATGCCCCTGGGTTCACACCCCATGTGACAATTCTTGGACACGGTGCATCAGCCAGCCACGCGCCAGCGCCACAACCCATTTCAGACCCCTCATGAGCAGCCCTCTTTTGCACGCCCAAGTGCTGATCCTCGGCTCCGGCCCGGCCGGTTACACCGCCGCCGTCTACGCCGCGCGCGCCAACTTGAAACCAGTGCTGATCACCGGCATGGCCCAGGGCGGCCAGCTGATGACCACCACCGACGTCGACAACTGGCCGGCCGACGTGATGGGCGTGCAAGGCCCCGAGCTGATGGAGCGCTTTCTCAAGCATGCCGAGCGTTTCAACACCCAGGTGGTGTTTGACCAGATCCACACGGTGGATTTCAGCCAGCGCCCGTTCACCCTCACCGGTGACAGCGGCAGCTACACCTGCGACAGCCTGGTGATCGCGACCGGTGCGTCGGCCAAGTACCTGGGCCTGCCGTCCGAGACGGCGTTCATGGGCCGCGGAGTCAGCGGCTGCGCCACCTGCGACGGCTTTTTCTACCGTGGTGATGTGGTGGCGGTGGTGGGCGGCGGCAACACCGCCGTTGAAGAAGCGCTGTACCTGAGCAACATTGCCAGCAAGGTGCACCTGGTGCACCGGCGCGACAAGTTCCGCGCCGAGGCCATCCTGATCGACAAGCTGCATGACAAGGTGGCCGCCGGCAAGATGCAATTGCATTTGTTCAACACGCACGACGAGGTGCTGGGCGATGCCAGCGGCGTGACCGGCGTGCGGCTGAAGAATGTGCAGACCGGCGCCACCGAAGACCTGGCCCTGAAAGGCTGCTTCATCGCCATCGGCCACCAGCCCAACACCGACATCTTCAAGGGCCAGCTGGAGATGAAGGACGGCTACATCATCACCCGCACCGGTTTGAACGGCTTTGCCACCATGACCAGCGTGCCCGGCGTGTTTGCCGCTGGTGATGTGCAGGACCATGTCTACCGCCAGGCCATCACCTCGGCAGGCACGGGCTGCATGGCGGCGCTGGATGCACAGCGATACCTTGAGCAGCAGGCTTGACGCCTGCCGCGTGGCGCATCGGGACTGAAGATCGCGCCTGTTCTATGTCTATAAACACTGTCTTTGCCCGGATTCGCGGTTCGCATTCACGCAGTGCGTGGCCCGTCCTGGCAGCCCTCAAATTCAAGTTCTGGAGAAGCGTCATGGCACGCGTCTGTCAAGTCACGGGCAAGGGCCCGATGGTGGGTCACAACGTGTCCCACGCCAACAACAAGACCAAGCGCCGCTGGCTGCCCAATCTGCAGTACCGCCGCTTCTGGGTCGAGAGCGAGAACCGCTGGGTGCGCCTGCGCATCACCAACGCCGCGCTGCGCCTGATCGACAAAGTGGGCATCGACCAGATCGTGGCCGACTTGCGCGCCCGGCACGCGCTGTAACCCGAAGCAACCCAGGAGCACACCATGGCATCCAAAGGCGGACGCGAAAAGATCAAGCTGGAATCCACCGCGGGGACCGGCTTCTTCTACACCACCAACAAGAACAAGAAGACCACGCCGGGCAAGCTCGAATTCATGAAGTTCGACCCCAAGGCCCGCAAGCACGTGATGTTCAAGGAAATCAAGCTGAAGTGATTCGGCCCTTGTACTGACCACAAAAGCACTGACCACAAAAAAAGCCCGCTTGCAGCGGGCTTTTTGTTGGCTGGCGTTGCAGCGTCAGGCGCGCACAGCCCGCAACTTCAGCGAGAACTGCTCCAGCGCCACGATGCCGCTGCTCTCGGCCTGGCGGCACCAGTGCTGCAGATCGACCACCAATTGCTCGGCCGACACATTGGTGCGCGTCCAGAGCTGGCGCAGTTCTTCGCGCATCGTCACCAGCTTGGCCAGCTTGGGGCTGTCGCTCATCGCGTTGGCCAACTGCGGCAACACGCTGCTGGGGATTTTCTCGGCATCACGGTGCAACCAGCGCTTGGCAAGCCGCAGGTCGGCCAGCTTGGTGTGCGCACCCTGGTGGCGCATGCGGTCGAATTCAGCAGCACAGGCAGTGCGCAGCTCGTGTGCATACTTGGCCATCACCTCGTAGCGGTTGGCGATGATCGCCTCCAGCGTCTTGGCGTCGGCCTGCGGCTTGACCTGGCCGAGCTTCAGCTGCGGCGCGGTCTTGCGCACCTTGGCCAGGCCCATCAGCTCCATCGCGCGGATGTAGCCCCAGCCGATGTCGAACTCAAACGGCTTGACCGAGAACTTGGCCGACGTGGGGTAGGTGTGGTGGTTGTTGTGCAGCTCTTCGCCGCCGATCAGCACGCCCCAGGGTGAGACGTTGGTCGATGCATCGGCCGCCTCGAAGTTGCGGTAGCCCCACCAGTGGCCCAGGCCGTTGATGACACCGGTGGCCCACACCGGGATCCACAACATCTGCACCGCCCACACCGTCAGGCCGATGGCGCCGAACACCGCCAGGTCAAGGATCAGCATCAGCCCCACGCCCTGCCAGCTGAAGCGGGTGTAGAGGTTGCGCTCGATCCAGTCGTCCGGTGTCCCGATGCCGTACTTGACCATGGTCTCCGGGATCTTCGATTCGGCGCGGTACAGTTCCACGCCAGTCAGCAGCAGCGCCTTGATGCCACGGGTCTGCGGGCTGTGCGGGTCTTCGTCGGTCTCGCACTTGGCGTGGTGCTTGCGGTGGATGGCGACGAATTCCTTGGTCACCATGCCGGTGGTCAGCCACAGCCAGAAGCGGAAGAAATGCGACGGCACGGCGTGCAGATCAAGCGCGCGGTGCGCCTGGGCGCGGTGCAGGAAGATGGTGACCGCGCTGATGGTGATGTGGGTCATCACCAGCGTGACGGCCAGCACCTGCCACCAGGCAGCGTCGGCCCACAGGCCGTTGGCCAGCCAATCGACCAGTGCATACCCGAGCGAAGCAATCTCAGTCATTGAACACCTTGTCACCCAATCGCGGGCGAATCTCGAATTGTAGGGGCGGGCCGTTGGTGCGGCGTTGCGGGAACTGCGTAGATGGAACCGCCCGGATTGGCAGATGGGGCCAGGTGGCGGCCGAACAACGGTGCCAAATCACTTGCGTTGCCAAACAGCGGCAAAAAAACCGTCGGTGGCGTGTTGGCTGGGCCACAGCCGCAGGTGGTTGCCGTGCACCAATTCAGCCGCGCGCTCGACATGCGCGGCGGCCAGTGCCTGCCCGGCCGGCAGCGCGATGAAATCGGGGTGGGCGGCAGCAAACGCGTCGGTCACCACCTCGTTTTCATCACGCAGCAGGCTGCAGGTGGCATACACCAGCCGGCCACCGGGTTTGACCAGCCGCTGCGCGCTGGCCAGGATGGCGCCCTGCTTGGCCTGCAATTCGGCCACCGCCTGCGGGCTTTGGCGCCATTTCAGGTCAGGGTTGCGGCGCAGCGTGCCCAGGCCCGAACACGGCGCATCAACCAGCACGCGGTCGATCTTGCCGGCCAGCCGCTTGATGCGCTCATCACGCTCATGGGCGATCTGCGCCGGGTGCACATTGCTCAAACCACTGCGCGCCAAACGTGGTTTGAGCGCATCGAGCCGGTGGCCCGAGGTGTCGAACGCGTACAGCCGGCCGGTGGAGCGCATCGCCGCGCCGAGCGCCAGCGTCTTGCCACCGGCGCCGGCGCAAAAATCAACCACCATCTCGCCGCGCTTGGCGTCCACCAGCAGCGCCAGCAGCTGGCTGCCTTCGTCCTGCACCTCGATGTCACCGCGCACAAAGGCGTCGATCTTCTGCAGCGCCGGCTTGCCTGGCACGCGGATGCCCCAGGGTGAAAACGGTGTCGGCGCGGTGCGCAGGCCAGCCTGGTTGAGGATGGACAGCATGTCGTCGCGCCTGGCCTTGTGCACATTCACCCGCAAGTCCAGCGGCGCGGGTTCGTCGAGTGCAGCCACCAGCGGCCAGAACGCCTGTTCGCCCAACTGGCTGCGCAAGGCCGCAGCCAGCCAGTCAGGCAGGTTGTGGCGCAGCTTGTCGGAAAAACCCGCCGGGTCAATGGCCTTGACCTGGTTGCGCCACTGCACTTCGTTGGGACCGAGCGCGCCCTTCTGCAAGTTGGCGTCGCCCGACCAGGCCAGGATGGCCAGGCGCCGCTCCAGCGCGCCGGTGCCACTTTGCGCCAGGTGCAGCAGCCGGGTGCGCTGGCGCAGCACGGTGTAGGCGGTCTCGGCCAAGGCATGGCGTTCACGCGGGCCCAGCGTCTTGTGACGGCGGAAGAAGCTGGAAACGATGCCGTCGGCAGGTGCATCAAGCTTCAAGACCGCGCGCAGCAGTTCGGTGGCCAGGTCCAGCAAGGCGGTGGGATGCATCGCTGGGATTATCCCGGCTTGCCCTCAGCCATTGACCAGCCACTGCGGCGCACTGTCCTTGTGCAGCACCTTGCCGTCGCTCAGGCGCAGCATGCCGGTCACGAACCAGCGCACTGCCATCGGGTAGAGCCTGTGCTCCATCGCCAGCACCCGCGCCGACAGCCGCTCGGCGGTGTCGTCGGCCAGCACTGGCACTGCCGCCTGGGCAATGATCGGCCCGTGGTCCAGCGTGGGGGTGACAAAGTGCACTGTGGCGCCGGCCAGCTTGCAGCCCGCCTCGATCGCGCGGCGGTGGGTGTGCAAGCCGCTGAAGGCTGGCAGCAGCGACGGGTGGATGTTGATCAGCCGGCCGGCGTAGTGCGCCACAAAGCCGTCGCCCAGGATGCGCATGAAGCCGGCCAGCAGCACCAGGTCGGGTGCAAAGCCATCAACCATCCGCTGCAGCTCGGCGTCGAACGCATCGCGGCTGGCGAACCGGGTGTGGTCGACCAGCGCGGCGGCAATGCCGTGGCGCCCTGCCAAGCCCAAGGCTTCGGCCTGTGGCCGGTTGCTGACCACCGCCACCACCTGTGCCGGCCAATGTTCGGCAGCACAACGTTCGATGATGGCCAGCGCATTGCTGCCGCGGCCCGAGGCGAGGATGACGATGCGTTGCATGGCGCTCGGCAGTGTATGCAGGCACCCTCTGCCAGAATCCGCCGGCTCAACCCCAGGACAGTCTCGATGCGACCCCGCGTTCTCTCTGGCATGCGCCCCACCGGCGCTTTGCACCTCGGCCATTACCACGGCGCGCTCAAGAACTGGGTGCGGCTGCAGGACGAATTTGACTGCTTCTACTTCGTGGCCGATTGGCATGCGCTGACCACCCACTACGAAAGCCGCGAGGTGATCGAGCAGTCGGTTTACGAAATGGTGATCGACTGGCTGGCCGCCGGGCTCGACCCGGAAAAGGCCACCCTGTTCATCCAGAGCCGGCTGCCTGAACACGCCGAGCTGTTCACCCTGCTGGCCATGGGCACGCCGCTGGGCTGGCTGGAACGCATGCCCACCTACAAGGACCAGATCGAGAAGTTGAAGGACAAGGACCTGGCGACCTACGGCTTTCTGGGTTACCCGCTGCTGCAAGCCGCCGACATCCTGATCTACAAGGCCAACCATGTGCCGGTGGGTGAGGACCAGGCGCCGCATGTCGAGATCACCCGCGAGGTGGCGCGCCGCTTCAACCACCTGTATGGCCGCGCGCCCAACCACGCGGCGCTGGTGGACAGCGCGCTGGCCGCGCTGGGCAAGGACGATGCGCGCTATGTGGACAAGCAGCGCAAGGCCTATGGCCAGGACGGCAGCGCCCAGGCCCTGGCCAAGGGCGAGGCGCTGGTGCGCAAAGCCCAGGACAGCGGCACGCTGAGCAACGACCAGACCGAGCTGCTGCTGGGCCACCTGAAAGGCGCGGGCAAGAGCGTGCTCACCGAGCCCGGCGTGCTGCTGACCGACACCGCCAAGCTGCCCGGCACAGACGGCGACAAGATGAGCAAGAGCCGCGGCAACACCGTGGCCATGCGCGACGCGCCGGCCGTGGTCACGCGCAAGCTGCGTGGCATGAAGACCGACCCCGCGCGCGCCCGCCGCACCGACCCCGGCACGCCCGAGAAATGCCCGGTCTGGGATTTCCACAAGGTCTACTCCAGCGCCGCCACCCAGGCCTGGGTGCAACAGGGCTGCACCAGCGCCGGCATCGGCTGCCTGGACTGCAAGCAACCGGTGATCGAGGCCATCATTGCCCAGCAGCAGCCCTGGCTGGAGCGCGCCGAAACCTACCTGGCCAACCCCAAGCAGGTGCACTGGATCGTCGAGATGGGCACCGAGCGCGCCCGCACCGTGGCCAGACAGACGATGAGGGATGTCCGGGAGGCCATGGGCCTGAACTATTGACCACCCCCGCAGCGCCTGCGGCGCTCCCCCTCAAGGAGGCGGCCCCAACGGCCCGGCAAAGCCGGCTCCGTGGCGCCCGCTTGCTCAAGTCAACGGCAAGGCGGCGGATGCACCAGCGGTGACGCCATACACCTCCACCCGGTTGCGGCCAGCACGCTTGGCTTCGTACAGCGACTGGTCGGCCTGGCCGTAGAGCCGGTCACCCGTCAGTTGGCTGTGCGCGTCGGCCACGGCCACGCCGGCCGACACCGTCACCTGCACTGGTGCGCCGTCACGGTTGATCACGTGCAGCGCCTCCACTTCGCGCCGCACCGCTTCCACCAGCCAGCGGGCGCCGGCCACGTCGGTGCCGGGCAGCACCAGGCCGAATTCTTCGCCGCCGGTGCGGCCGAACACGTCGGACGCCCGCAGCCGGCTGCGCACCGCCTGGGCAAAGGCCTGCAGCACGGCGTCGCCGGTGGGGTGGCCATGGCGGTCGTTCACTTGCTTGAAGTGGTCCAGGTCCAGCAGCACAAAGGCCAGCGGCGTGGCGCTGCGGTGGGCGCGCTGCAGCTCATGGGCCAGCAGGGCGTCGGTGGTGCTGCGGTTCCAGCAGCCGGTCAGGCCGTCGTGGGTGGCCAGGGTCTCCATCTGCAGCGCCACCCGCTCGAACACCGCCAGCACAAAACTGAAACCCGCCGCCAGCAGGCAGACGAAGGCCACCAGAAAGGTCAGGCCAGTGGGCAGGCTGGGCTGCAGCAGTTCAAGGTACTCGGCCGGATGGGTCCAGGCATGCAGCGCACGCAACACCAGGGCCAGCAGCGCCAGCGCCATGGTCAGCAGCACCGCGCGCAGCGAGCGCTCGGCAAACCAGCCGTGGCGCAGCAGCACCAGCACGCTGGGCGCCAGCAGCGCGGCATAGACCAGGGACAGCACGGCGGTGCGCTGGTGCTGCGGCCAGTCGAGCATCAGCAGCAGTGCGACCCAGACCAGCGGCTGCGCCTGCATCAGCAGCTTCGGGCCGTGGTGGTTGACCAGCATGCGGTGCAGTGCCTGGGCGTACAAGGCCAGTCCCAGGCTGATCAGCGCATTGCCCAGCAGCACCGACAGCTCCAGCGGCAGCACCATCCGGCCGGCCAGTGTCAGCAGGCCGCCCAGCAGGGCCCAGCAGCCCAGGGTCCAGCGGCGCATCTCGGGCCGCGCCCGCAGGCCCTGCTGTGACACGCCGAGCGCCAGCGTCAGCAGCATGAAGCCAAGCAGCAGGACCAGCATCAAGGTGGGGATGTGCAGCATGGCGGCAAGCGGCGCGGGCCAACCGCGAGCAGTATGCCTGCGGCCACTGGCAGCGCTGGCGCCACCCGCGCTTGCTCAATCAGCCGCTGCGCCGCCATCGCGTTGGGCCCGCATCACCTGCTGCACGCTGCGGCTGCGCCGCTTCCACAACGCCAGTTGTTCATGGCGCTGCAATACCGTCAGGCTGTCGCGCTGGGCTTCGCGCAGCAGCTTGTGGTAGTTGCGCAAGCGTGGCCCGTCCACCGCCTGGCGCACCGCGCAACCTGGCTCCTGCTGGTGCTGGCAATCGCGGAAGCGGCACAGCGGCGCCAGCCGCGCCACGTCGCCAAAGGCTTCGGCCAGCTGGCCGGCGTCGTCCACGTCCAGCCGCAGCGCACGCAGGCCGGGGGTGTCGATGATGCAGCCGCCGCCAGGCAATGGCAGCAGGCTGCGCACCGTGGTGGTGTGGCGGCCACGGCTGTCGTCGGCCCGCGCTGCGCCGGTCTGCCGGCCAGCCAGCAGGCTGTGGGCCAACGCCAGGCTGTTGGCCAGGGTGCTCTTGCCGGCACCGCTGCTGCCCAGCAGCACCAGGGTCTGGCCGGGTTGCAGCCAGGGTGCAAGGGCCGGCGCCACGTTGCTCTGGCGCAAATCCAGCGCCAGCACAGGCGTGCGTGGCGGCAGGATGGCGCTGGCCTCGGCACAGCGCTGTGCCACCAGCGCGTTGGCCACGGTGTCGGCCTTGCTCAGCACCAGCACAGGCGCCACGCCGGCCAGCCGCACCAGCGCCAGGTAGCGCTCCAGCCGGCGCAGCTGGAAGTCGTGGTCCAGGCCCATCACCAGCAGCGCGGTGTCCACATTGCTGACCAGCACCTGGCGCTGCGCGGCAGCACGCGCGTCATGGCTGCGGCCACCGCTGCTGCGGCGCGTCAGCTGGTTGCTGGGCAGCAGCCGGCAGCTGATGCTGCAGCCGCCGGGGGCGTCGGGCCGGGCCAGCACCCAGTCGCCGACGGCCAGTGCTTCGCCCTGGTCGGCCAGGTCTTGCTGCAGTGCGCTGCTGCAGTGGGCGCGGTGGCTGTGCTGGCCGTCGTGCAGCAGCAGATGCGCACGCTGCACTTGCACCAGGCGCATTGGTCGGGCCCGCGGGTCGGCCACGCCTTGGGCCAGTTGGGCCCGCATGGCCTCGCCCAGGCCGATGGCCAGCAGGGCGGTGAAATCGATCGCTTCGGTCATCGTGCTCGGTCCTGAAGACCGGCGGGCCCGGTGCACGCAGGCGACTCGGGCCCCCCGGCCGGCGGCCGGCCACGCAATGGCTTGCGCGGCCAGCCCATGGCAGCGGTGGCGGCAGGCGCGCACCGCAGACGGATGGGGAGACAGTCGGGTCGCAGGGGCTGCGGTGCAGCAATGCGGGCCGCTTGGCGGCCGGTGGCGGCTTTGGCGTGAAACGCCGCCGCCGGGGCGCAGGCCTTAAGCCGCGCGATCCGACGAGGGGGCAATGGCGGTCTGGGTCATGGCACGCTCCTCGAAGTGGATGGGGACAGGCGCGCAGTGTGCGCAGTCTGCATTGGCGCGTCAACCAGCACTGTCGGCCACTGTCGGCCGACGTCATCGCAGTTGATGGTGTGCGCTGCCGCACGCCAGCCACATCGGCAGTTGCGGCTGTGCGCTGCAGGGATCTAGGGAAAACCCTATACTGCACTGCAACACGAGCCCGATCCGGGCTGTGCAACCGATGGAGTCAACACCATGACCAGTGCATCCATGAGCTTTGGGCGCCCTGCCCGCTTGAAGATCCCGCGCGGCGCGATGTGGTTCGCCGCTGGCGCCGCAGCGCTGATCAACGGCCTGCGCCGGCTTGACCGCTGGCAGCTGGGCACGGCCCAGGACGAGCCGCGCAGCGCCGAAGAGGTGCTGGCCTGGGCCACGCGCATCGAGGCCACCGAGCCCGGCTTTGCGGCCGATCTGCGCGCCGCGGTTCTGCGCGCGCAGGACACGCCACAGCGCTGAACGCCCGCTGCCCGGGCCGGCGCTCCCGCGCAGGCGCCGCCGCAGCCACCGGCTTGCGGGGCCCCCAGGCAAACCGGGGGGCTGGGCACACCAGGACACCGCTAACATCCGCCGCGTTGTGGCATGGCGCTGATGCGCCCAGGACATCGGTGCGATGGTGATCGAGCAGTGTCTTGCGACGGCCCCGGCAGGGCCGTCGCGTCGGGCCATGCTGGGCCGCTTGGCCGGCCTGGGCGCGGCGGCTGCCGGTTTGGGCGGCTGCGCCATGCTGGCGCCGCCGGTTGATGCCGACACCGCAGCCGACCCCGCAGCCGACCATCCCGCTGAAGCAGCGCCGACCCCCGCGCCGCAAGTGATCCCGTTCTCGGTGGCCCAGCCCGGCTCCGCACCTGCGGGCTGGCGGCCGTATGTGATGCGCCGTGACCTGCAGCGCACCCGCTACAGCGTGGTCAATGACGCCGGCCGGCGGGTCTTGAACGCCCGCGCCGCCGCGTCGGCCACCGGCCTGCGCTGCGCGGTGCGGATCGATCCGGCGCGCCTGGGCCAGCTGCAGTTCAGCTGGCGGGTGCGTGAGGTCAGCGCCCTGGCCAACGTGGCCGAGGCCCAGCTCGACGATTGCCCGGCCCGGCTGATCGTGGCGTTCGACGGTGACCACACCCGCCTGCCACTGCGCGAGCGCCTGTTCTTCGAGCAGGTGGAGCTGTTCACCGGCCAGCGCCTGCCGTATGCCACGCTGATGTATGTGTGGGACGGCGGCCGCCATGCGGTTGAATCGGTGCACCGCAACCACCGCAGCAGCCGCATCCAGTACCTGACGGTGGAGTCGGGCGCGCAGCGTGCCGGCCGCTGGCTGCACTACCGGCGTGACCTGGTGGCCGACTACCGCCGCGTCTACGGCGAGGCGCCCGGCCAGGTGGTCAGCGTGGGCGTGCTCACCGATGCCGACGCGCTGAAACTGCAGCTCGAAGCCTGGTACGGCGACATCACACTGGCGCCGCTGCCGCTGCCGGTGCAGGCAGGCTCAGGCTGACCTCCAGCCCGGGCTCGGCATTGCGCCACTGCAGCGTGCCGCCGTGTGATGCCGCCACCAGCCGGCACAGATACAACCCCAGGCCGACACCACCGGCAGCGCGGCTGCGCGCCGCGTCGGGCCTGAAGAACGGCTCGCCCAGGCGCTGCAACTGGGCCGGGGCGACACCGGGGCCGTGGTCGCGCACACGCAGTTGCACGATGCCGTCAGCCAGCACTGCGGTGTGCAGCGCCACCGCCGCGCCCGCGCCATGGCGCAGCGCGTTGTCCAGCAGGTTGCGCAGCAGCAGTTGCAGGCGGCTGCGGTCGGCCAGCAGCGC
>JANNMP010000082.1:0-1723 GCA_031398015.1 Burkholderiaceae bacterium | reverse complement strand
GCCAACTGGGCCAACCAGTGTGATTGCAGCGCCGGCAGCGAGCCCTCGCGCTGCACCGCGCGCACCACATCCAGCGCCACGATGTTGCTGGTGCCCTCCCAGATCGAGCCCAGGTGGGCGTCGCGCAGCAGGCGGGCGTCGGCAAACTCTTCGATGTAGCCGCAGCCACCGCGCACCTCCATCGCATCGCCGGTCACCCGGCGCGCATCGCGGCAGGCGCGGAACTTGATCAGCGGGGTCAGGATGCGCGCCAGCGGGTAGGCGCCGGGTTCACCCAGGTCAGCCCGGCGCAGCGCCTCGGCGGTCTGGAACAGCATCGTGCGCGCCTGCTCGGTGGGCCCCATCAGCTTGAGCAACTGCCGGCGCATCAGCGGCAGGTCGATCAGGCGCTGGCCGAAGGCGCGGCGCGCACGTGCCACGTACAGCGCCTCGGTCAGCGCGCGGCGCATCAGGCCGGCGGCGCGCATGCCGTTGCTCAGGCGTGAGTTGTTGACCATGTCGGCCATTTGCTGGAAGCCCCGCCCGGCCTCGCCCACCAGCCAGGCACGCGCGCCTTCGAGGCGGATTTCACCGCTGGCCATCGAGCGGGTGCCCAGCTTGTCCTTGAGCCGCAGGATGCGGTAGGCATTGGCCTGGCCGTTGTCCAGCGTGCGCGGCAGCAAGAACAGCGACACCCCGGCCATGCCGGCGGGTGCGCCGTCGATCCTGGCCAGCACCATCGCCAGGCCGGCGTCGGGGTTGCTGCAGAACCATTTGTCGCCGTGCAGCAAGTAGGCGTCGCCATCGGCCGACGGTTCAGGCACGGCCCGGGTGGCGGTGGCCGCCACGTCGCTGCCGGCGCCTTGCTCGGTCATGAACATCGCGCCTTGCTGCAAGTCGTCGAAGACCTGGGTGGTGAGGCCGCCCAGATGGCGCGCCACCAGCGCCGGGCTGCCGAACTTGCGCAGCGTGCGGGCCAGCGAGTCGGTCATCGACAGCGGGCAGCACAGGCCAAATTCGGCCTGCACGAACAAATAGGTCAGCGCGTACTTGGCCGCCGCCGGCATTGGCTGCGGCCAGCCCAGCACACCGGCGCGGTGCGACATCGCCGCCAGCCCCAGCTCACTGAAGGCCACGCGCTCCAGCGCCACATAGTCGGGGTGTTTGTCGATGCGCTGGGCGTCAATGCCGCTGCGGCTGCGGTGCTGCAGCTCGGGTGCATGCTTGTCAGCGCTGTGGGCCAGGGTGTCGAGCACGCTGCCGGCCAGGCCACCCAGGCGCTTGAGTGTGGGCAGCAGGTGGGCCAGCAGGTCGACCGGCAGGTACAGCGGCAGCAGCTTGGCCAGCACCGGGTCGGCATCCCACAGGTTCTGGCCGTGGCTGTCGGGCACCGGGTGGGCGGCGGCTGTGGCCGGGCTGGGCTGCTGGGTGGACACCAGGTCGGGCGGCAGGTCGGACGGCAGGTCGGACGGCAGGTCGAACAGTTGCATGCGGGCCTCCTCGGAACGGCCCGCCAGTATGGGCGGCGGCCAGCGCCCACGCATCGGTCAACACCCCAGCGCCGGCTTTGCCAATCTTCACCGTGTTGCGCTGCCGGCGCTGCGCGCGCTGGCGCACACTGCGCTGAGCGTGGCTTTGGAGAGACCCGGTGCAGACTCCACCATTGAACACAGCGCTGGCCGCGCACCGCTTCGGCCTGGGCGAGGCCGACCTGGCCGTGGTGGTCGCCGACGCCCAGGGCTGG
>JANNMP010000074.1:0-8759 GCA_031398015.1 Burkholderiaceae bacterium | reverse complement strand
GGGCGCGGCGCTGCAGCGTGATGCCTGGTACAGCTCGCAGCGCCATGCGCTCGATCTGGCATCACCCGAGGCCGTGGGGCGCTATGCCGCCGAGCGCGCGCTGTCGCGCCTGCGCGGCCGCAAGGTGCCCACCTGCGAGGTGCCGGTGCTGTTCGAGAACACGCTGGCCGCCGGCCTGCTGGGCAGCCTGGTGGGTGCCTTGAGCGGTGGCGCGCTGTACCGCCGCGCCAGCTTCTTGCTTGACTGCATCGGCACGCCGGTGCTGGCCGCGCACCTGGACGTGGACGAAGACCCGCTGATCCCGCAGGGCAAGGCCAGCAGCGCGTTTGACGATGAAGGTGTGCGCACCCGCAAGCGCCGGGTGGTCGACGGCGGTGTGGTGCAGGGCTACTTTCTGTCGAGCTATTCAGCGCGCAAGCTGGGCCTGAAGACCACTGGCCACGCCGGCGGCTCGCAGAACCTGGCACTGACCAGCCGCCTCACCCAGCCCGGTGACCACTTGGACGAGATGCTGCGCAAGCTGGGCCGTGGCCTGTTCGTCACCGAGCTGATGGGCCAGGGCGTCAACAGCGTGACCGGGGACTACTCACGTGGCGCCGCAGGCTACTGGGTGGAGGGCGGGCGCATTGCCCACCCGGTGCATGAGGTGACGATTGCCGGCAATCTCAAGCAGATGCTGCAGCAGATCGTGGCGGTGGGCGCGGATGTCTATGTGTCGGGTGGCAAGACGGTGGGCTCGCTGCTGGTCGAGCGGCTGAAGGTGGCCGGCAGCTGAGGCCGGCGGCACCACGGCCCGCACACTGCTTGTGCGGCCACCGATCCCGGGGTTGTCGGGGGTTTCACCGCCCGCTTGAGGGCAATGGCGCTCCTAGAATGCGCAGCCTTTTGTTTGCATTCTTGCCTTGGAGATCTGCATGGAACGTCGTTTGTTTGTCCGCGGTGCTGGCCTGGCCAGCATTCTGGCTGCGGGCACCGCGCCTGCCATCGTGCATGCGCAAGCCACCATCCGGTGGCGCCTGGCGTCGAGCTTCCCGAAGTCACTTGACACGCTGTTCGGCGTCGCCGACGTGTTCGCCAAGCACGTGTCAGACATGACCGGTGGCAAGTTCACCATCACCACCCATGCCGCCGGTGAACTGATGCCGGCCTTCGGTGTGGTCGACGGGGTGCAGAACGGCACCGTTGAATGCGCCAACACCGCGCCGTATTACTTCTTTGGCAAGGACGAGACCTTTGCACTGGGCTGCGCCATTCCCTTTGGCCTGAACAGCCGGCAGATGACGGCCTGGATGTTCGAAGGCAACGGCCTGAAGCTGATGCGCGAGTTCTACAAGGGCTACAACATCGTCAACTTCCCGATGGGCAACACCGGCGCGCAGATGGGCGGCTGGTTCCGCAAGCCGATCGCCTCACTGGCCGATTTCAAGGGCCTGAAGTTCCGTGTCGGCGGCTTTGCCGGCAAGGTTGTCGAGCGCATCGGCGGTGTGCCGCAGAACATCCCGGGTGGCGAGATTTACCAGGCGCTTGAAAAAGGCACGATCGACGCCGCTGAATGGGTGGGCCCGTACGACGACCAGAAACTGGGCTTCTACAAAGTGGCGCAGAACTACGCCTACCCGGGCTGGTGGGAAGGTGGCCCGCAGCTGGACCTGTTCGTCAACCAGAAGGCCTATGACGGGCTGTCTAGCGAGTACAAGGCCATCGTCGAAGCTGCGTCGGCTTATGCCCACGTCGACATGCAGGCCAAGTACGACTACCGCAATTCGGCAGCGCTCAAGCAATTGGTGGCCGGTGGTGCCAAGCTGTTCCCGTTCCCCAAGGATGTGATGGAAGCGGCGTTCAAGGAGTCGTTGGCGCTGTACAGCGAAATTTCCAGCAAGAACCCACGCTGGAAGAAGGTGTATGACGACTACGCCGCGTTCCGCAAGGATGCCAACCTGTGGTTCCAGTTCACCGAAGCCAACTTCGACGACTTCATGCAGCGGCAGAAGCTGTAACTGGGGCGCGGCGCCGCAGCACTGCGGCCTGCGTCCAGCCAACAAAAAGCCTCGCACTGCGGGGCTTTTTTCATGGGCGATGCTGCGGATCAGGGCTTCTTGGGCGCCTCGTTGTCGGTCTTGATCTGGTCCATCAGGTTCTTCATGCGCTCAGCTGCGTCGGTGTCGCTGTTGCCGGCCGCACCACCGCCCTTGCCCATCTGCTGCAGCTGGTTGCTGGCCTTGTCCAGATCGAGCACCTTCTCCTTGTCCAGGAAGACCGTCACCGTCTGCGGGAAGAAGATGACGATGCCGACCAGGATCAGCTGGATCACGATGAACGGGATCGCGCCCATGTAGATGTCCTTGCTCTCCACCTTGCGTGGCAGGGCCTTGTTCTTGTAGAGCGTGTCGGAGATGCCACGCAGATAGAACAGCGCAAAGCCGAACGGTGGGTGCATGAAGCTGGTCTGCATGTTCACGCAGATCATCACGCCGAACCAGACCAGGTCGATGCCCAGCTTGTGCGCCACTGGCGCCAGGAACGGGATGATGATGAACGCGATCTCGAAGAAGTCGAGGAAGAAGGCCAGGAAGAAGATGAAGATGTTGACCGCGATCAGAAAGCCCAGCTGGCCGCCGGGCAGGCCGCTGAGCATGTGCTCGATCCAGATGCCACCGTCCACACCCTGGAACACCAGCGAGAACACACGCGATCCGATCAGGATGAACACCACCATGGCCGTCAGGCGCATGGTGCTGAGCAAGGCCTGCTTGAGCAGGTCCAGTGTCAGGCGCTTGTGCACGGCCGCCAGGATGAAAGCCCCCACCGCGCCCATGGCACCGGCCTCGGTGGGCGTGGCGATGGCCACGCTGACGCCCGGCAGGCCGCCCATGCTGCCCAGCACGGTGAAGATCAGCACCGCCGACGGCACGATGCCGGCCAGGCATTTGCGCCACAACGCCCAGCCGAACAGCGTGCGGCCTTCCTTGGGCACGCCCGGCACATGCGCTGGCTTGATGCGCGAGAGCATGAAGGTGTAGAGCGCGAACAGCAGCACCTGCAGGATCGATGGCCCCCAGGCGCCCTTGTACATGTCGCCCACCGGCTTGCCCAACTGGTCGGCCAGCACGATCAGCACCAGCGACGGCGGCACCAGCTGGGTGATGGTGCCCGACGCCGCCAGCACGCCGGTGGCATAGCGCATGTTGTAGCCCCAGCGCATCATCACCGGCAGCGAGATCATCGCCATCGCAATCACCTGGCCGGCCACGGTGCCGGTGATGGCGCCGAGGATGAAGCCCACGATGATCACCGAATAGCCCAGGCCACCGCGCACCGGGCCGAACAGCTGGCCCATGGAGTCGAGCATGTCTTCGGCCAGGCCGCAGCGCTCCAGGATGGTGCCCATCAGCGTGAAGAACGGGATCGCCAGCAGCAGGTCGTTCGACAAAATACCGAACACGTTGAGCGGCAGGTTGCCCATGAAGCCGGCCGGGAACCAGCCCATCCACACCGCGTAGAAGCCGCAGCCCAGGCCCAGCGCGGTGAGCGAAAACGCCACCGGAAAGCCGATCACCAACACCAGGATCAGCCCGGCGAACATCAATGGGGCAAAGCTGTCCATGGTCATTGCAATGGCTTCTCGTAGTGGAATTCGCCGTCGTACTGGTGGGTCAGCCAGGCGACCCGCTTGATGGCCTCAGACACACCTTGCACAAACAGCAGGCCGAAGCCCAGCGGCAGCAGCAGCATGGCGGGCCAGCGGATCAGGCCACCGGCGTTGTTGGAGACCTCGCCGGTGACATACATCTTGACAAACAGCGGCCAGGCAAACGAGATCATCACCACCATCGACGGCAGCATGAACAGCACCAGGCCGGCGAGATCGACAAGCGCCTGGGTGCGCCCCTGGTAGCGGCTGTAGAGCACGTCCACACGGATGTGCTCATTGACCCGCAGCACCTGCGATGCGCCCAGCATCACGGCCGCCGCAAACAAATACCACTGGATTTCCAGGAAGGCATTCGAGCTGTAGTTGGCGACGTAGCGCACCACGGCATTGGCGGCGCTGATCAGACAGGCCAGCAGCAGCGCCCATTTGGCGGTGACTGCAAATCCGTCATTCAGGCCATCGATCAGCCTTGACAGTTTCAAGAGCGCTTGCACAGGGTCTCCTGTGGGTGTGGTGTCAACGCCTCGAGGCGTTGCTGGCTGCGCAGTGGCAAATCTGCGCAGGCCCTGTGCAGCCTTGCAGCCACCCTGCGACTGTACGCAAGCGCGGCGGCTCTCCACCCGAGAATCCAGCGGTCCCAGGGTAAGCCCTGGGTGGCGTTGCCCCCAGGCTGCGGGACGCGCTGGGGGGCGCTACATCAGCAGGTGTTCACCGGCGTTCTCGCCGCCCAGCACCACGTAGTTCACCTTCTTCAAGTCGGCCAGCGCCCGGCCACCGGCGTAGCTGATGCTGCTCTGCAGGTCTTCATGCATCTCGCGCAGCGTGTCGGCCAGCGCGCCCTTGATGGGTTCGAGGATGCGCTTGCCCTCCACATGCTTGTACTCACCCTTGTTGAAATCACTGGCCGAGCCGTAGTACTCCTTGAAGCGCTTGCCGTCGACCTCGACCGTGGCGCCGGGGCTCTCTTCATGGCCGGCAAACAGCGAGCCCACCATCACCATGGCGGCGCCAAAGCGCACGCTCTTGGCAATGTCGCCATGGTGGCGGATGCCGCCGTCGGCCACGATGGGCTTGCTGGCCACCCGGGCACACCACTTCAGGGCGCTGAGCTGCCAGCCGCCGGTGCCGAAGCCGGTCTTCAGCCGCGTGATGCAGACCTTGCCCGGGCCGATGCCCACCTTGGTGGCGTCGGCGCCCCAGTTCTCCAGGTCGATCACGCCTTCGGGCGTGCCCACGTTGCCGGCAATGACGAAGGCATCGGGCAGCTTGGCCTTGATGTGGCCGATCATGCGGCGCACGCTCTCGGCATGGCCATGCGCAATGTCGATGGTGATGTAGTCGGCGCCCACGCCGCTGGCCGCCAGGCTGTCGATCATGGCTGCGTCGGCCGGCTTGACGCCGGCGCTGAGCGACACGAACAAGCCCTTGTCGCGCATGCGCCGGGCATAGGCCAGGGCGTCGAGGTCAAAGCGGTGCATCACGTAGAAGTGGCCGCTGGCGGCCAGCTGCTCGGTGATGTGTTCATCGACCACCGTCTTCATGTTGGCCGGCACCACCGGCAGCTTGAAGCGGCGCGCACCGAAGGCCACCGAGGTGTCGCACTCGGCGCGGCTGTCCACGCGGCACTGGCGTGGCAGCAGCAGGATGTTGTCGTAGTCGAAGATGTCCATGGCGGGGGCGCTGGCGTTGTCTGGCAGGGGCGTGATTTTGCGCTTGGGGTGCGGCTCAGGGGCAGCGGTCGGCAGCCACTGCCAGCAGCCTGCCGTCGGCGGCCTCGATCCAGCCACGGGCCTGCAAGCGCTCGGGTTTGGCGCCTTCGGGCCAGCGCAGCGCGCGCAGATGGGTGATTGGGGTGATGGCCTGGCCGGGCCCGGCGCTGTGCAGCGGCAGCGGCCCGGCCACCGCCCGCAGCAACGCGCGCGGCGCCGCATTGCCTTCACTGCCGGCGGGCAGCAGTTCGACCAAGGCCAGCCAGGCGCTGGCGCCCGTTGGCAGGGCCTGGCGGGCGCTGGGCTTGAACGTCATCTGCACGCCGAAGTAGCCTTGCCAGGCGGGGCCAGAACCCACCTTCAACAGCATGCCGGGCCGGGGCGCAGCGGCACGGCTGGCCGACTGCTTGCCCAGGCGCTGCTGGCGCTCAGCGGCTTCGCCCAGGCTGGCGGCCGACAGTGGCGCGTCGGCACCGGCAGGCAGCACCCAGTCAAAGCGCCAGGCCGCTGGTGGTATGCCGCCACGGGCCCAGCAGTCGGCGCAGTCGGCAGGGATGAAGTGCTCGGCCACGGCAGCGCCCGGCGGCGGGCATCTGGCGGCGGCGCTGGGGCCGATCAACGCGGCCGCCAGCAGGCCGGCTCCTAGAATCAATGGATGCATGAACAGTATTCTGAGGGAGGCGGCGCACCAGGCACCGGCACCTTGCTGCAGGGCCTGAACCCCGAGCAACTGGCCGCCGTCACGCTGCCATCGGGCGCCAGCCTGATCCTGGCTGGTGCCGGCTCGGGCAAGACACGGGTGCTGACCACCCGCATTGCCTGGCTGATGGCCACTGGCCAGGTCTCGCCCGGTGGCCTGATGGCAGTCACCTTCACCAACAAGGCCGCCAAGGAAATGCTGCACCGGCTCAGCGCCATGCTGCCGGTGCCCGTGCGCGGCCTGTGGATCGGCACCTTCCACGGCCTCTGCAACCGCTTCTTGCGCGCGCACTGGAAGCTGGCGGCGCTGCCGCAGAGCTTTCAGATCCTCGACACCGCCGATTCGCTGTCGGCGGTCAAGCGGGTGATGAAGGCAATGGCGGTCGATGAAGAGCGCTGGGTGCCCAAGCAGGTGAGCTACTTCATTGCCGCGCGCAAGGACCACGGCGAACGGCCCAAGGACGTGCAGGCCAATGACCCGCAGCTTCGCAAGATGGTCGAGATCTACCAGGCCTATGAAGACCAGTGCCAGCGTGAAGGCGTGGTCGACTTTGCCGAGCTGATGCTGCGCACCTACGAGCTGATGCGCGACAACGCGGCCTTGCGAGAGCACTATCAGCACCGCTTCGCCCATGTGCTGGTCGATGAGTTCCAGGACACCAACCGCCTGCAGTACGCGTGGCTGAAGATGTTCGCCCCGCCGACCAGCGCGCAGAGCGTGTTTGCAGTGGGCGACGATGACCAGAGCATCTATGCCTTCCGCGGCGCCCAGGTCGGCAACATGGCCGACTTCGAGCGTGAATACCGCGTGCGCCAGGTCATCAAGCTGGAGCGCAATTACCGCAGCTTCGGCAACATCCTGGACAGCGCCAACGCGCTGATCAGCCACAACCAACGCCGCCTGGGCAAGAACCTCAGCACCGAAGCCGGCCCCGGCGAACCAGTGCGCGTGGCCGAGGCCAGCAGTGACTACGCCGAGGCGCAATGGCTGCTGGAAGAAGCCCAGGCCCTGCACCGCAGCGGCACCGCGCGCAGCGAGATCGCGGTGCTCTACCGCAGCAATGCGCAGAGCCGGGTGATGGAGAGCGCGCTGTTCAATGCCGGTGTGCCGTACCGGGTGTATGGCGGCCTGCGCTTCTTCGAGCGCGCCGAGGTCAAGCATGCGCTGGCCTATCTGCGGCTGATCGAGAACCCCAACGACGACACCTCGTTTTTGCGGGTGGTCAACTTCCCCACCCGGGGCATCGGCGCGCGCACGCTGGAGCTGCTGACCGATGCTGGCCGCAGCAGTGGCCGCAGCCTGTACCAGAGCGTCGGTGCCGTCATTGGCAAAGGCGGCGCCAACCTGCTGGCCTTCACCGGGCTGGTCGATCAACTGCGTGAGCGCACCCGAGGCCTGACGCTGCGCGAGATCATCGGCCAGGTGCTGGATGCCAGCGGCCTGGTCGATTTCTACAAGGCCGAAAAAGAAGGCGCCGAGCGCATCGAGAACCTGGCCGAGCTGGTCAACGCGGCCGAAGCCTTCGTCACGCAGGAAGGCTTCGGCAAGGATGCCGTGGCACTGCCGGTGGACGAGACCGGTGGGCCGGGCAGCATGGCAGTGGGCTTGCCGCCGGCCGCCGCAGCGGTGGACTTGCTGCCCGATGCCGAGACCGGCGAGATCGTCTCGCCGCTGGCCGCGTTTCTCACCCACGCCGCGCTGGAGGCCGGTGACAACCAGGCCCAGGCGGGGCAGGACGCCATCCAGCTGATGACCGTGCATTCGGCCAAGGGCCTGGAGTTCGACTGCGTCTTCATCACCGGGCTGGAGGAAGCGCTGTTCCCGCACGAGAACGCGATGAGCGACAACGACGGCCTCGAAGAAGAGCGCCGGCTGATGTACGTGGCCATCACCCGCGCCCGCAAGCGCTTGTATCTGAGCTTCAGCCAGACCCGGCTGCTGCACGGCCAGACGCGCTACAACGTCAAGAGCCGCTTCCTCGATGAGCTGCCCGAAGGCGCGCTGAAATGGCTGACGCCGCGCAATGCCGGCTTCGGCTCGGGATATGCCAAGGAGTACCAGCAGGCCTGGCAGCGTGGCACCGGGCTGGGCTCGGTGGTGGGGGCCGGGCGGGTGCAGGGCAGGCCCGGGTTTGCAGCGCCGCCACCGCCACCTGCCATGCTCAGCAAGACAGCGCCGTCGCACGGGCTGCGGGTGGGCCAGACGGTGTTCCACACCAAGTTCGGCGAAGGTGTGGTGCTGACGCTGGAAGGCAATGGCGCTGACGCCCGCGCACAGGTGAACTTCGGCCGCCATGGTGCCAAGTGGCTGGCGTTGGCGATTGCCAAGCTGACGCCGGTGGATTGACGCAGGCGGGTGTTGGCCTGGCTGCTTCTGGCGCTGACGAGGTCTTGGCGTTTGTGCCGAGGTGCGGTTTGGTTTGAGGCCTTGGGCTTTGGGCCTTGGCTTCGCCGCCTCGCGGCAGCCCGCCGGGTCCCGCCCCGGCTGGCGGGTAACTTTCTTGTCGGGCGACAAGAAAGTCACCAAAGAAGCGCCTTTTGAACTGCCACGGACCCGGGACGATAATAACGTGTACATAATAAACCGGCAGTTCAATTGCGTTGGGTCGCGCCGAAAAGATTAAGCGCGCGCGTCCGCCGGTTGCAAGAAACTAATGTATTATGCCGCCGCCAGTTCGTGTGTGGTCCTGGCCTTGCCC
>JANNMP010000053.1:0-2592 GCA_031398015.1 Burkholderiaceae bacterium | reverse complement strand
GCCTACAGCTTCGAGCGCGTCAACAAGAGCCCCAAGAAGATCCCCACCTACTGGGACCACGTCAGCCGAGTCGAAGTCACCGGCAAGCATTCGCTGGTGATGCACTTCAGCACCTACAACGCCGAGTGGGACTACCGCTGGGGCTGGGGCTACTACTCGGCCAACGTGCCCAAGGAGGTGATGGAGACCGGCGCCAAGGACTGGAAGAACGTCAACGGCACCGGCCCCTATGCGCTGACAAACTACGTGCAGGGCAACCAGATGACCTTCACGAAGAACCCGGCCTACTGGGACAGCGAGACCATCGGCGGCCAGGCCTACAAAGTGCCGTTTGCCGACACCATCACCTACCGCTACATCAAGGACGAAAGCACGGCGCTGACGGCGCTGCGCACCGGCAAGCTCGACATCATGGAGGCAGTGCGCTGGAGCGCGGTCGACGAGTTGAAGAAGAGCGCGCCCAAGCTGCAGTGGAACAAGCTGATCAGCAACAACGGCAGCTACATCACGCTGCGCATGGACCAGAAACCGTTTGACGATGTGCGTGTGCGCCGCGCGCTGAACCTGGCCATCAACAAGCCCGAGATCATCAAGACCTATTACGGCGGCAACGCCGAGATGTTGGGCTTCCCCATGCATTCCAGCTGGGCCGGCTACTACGAGCCGCTGGCCGACATGCCCGAATCGGTGCGCGAGCTCTACACCTACAACCCCACCAAGGCCAAGCAGTTGCTGGCCGAGGCCGGTTACCCCAACGGCTTCAGCTTCAAGACCCAGACCTCGTCGGCCAGCCTGGACAACGACCTGCTGGCGCAGATTGCCGCCTATCTGGCCAAGGTGGGCGTGACGATGGAGATCCAGGTGCTGGAGTACTCGGCCTACCTGTCGGCCATGACCACCAAGACCAATGCGCCGGGCTACTTCCTGCAGGCCGGCCTGAACAACCCCACCACGACGCTGCGCAAGACCTTCGTCACCAAGCAGACCTGGAACCCGTCGCAGCACAGCGACCCCGAGTTCGACAAGAAGATGGCCGAGGTCTATGCCGAGCCCGACGAGCGGGTGCGCCAGATCAAGGTCAAGCTGATGGTGCGCGAGATCCTCGACAAGGCGCCGCACATCTTCCTGCCCGCGCCCTATGTCTTCAGCGCCTGGTGGCCCTGGGTGAAGAACTATGGCGGCGAGCTGCGCGCCGGTGCCGACCGGCCGGGGCCGATCCACGCCCGGGTGTGGATCGACCAGCCACTGAAGAAGCAACTCGGCTATTGAGCTGCGGCACACCGTGACGCAGCCGCTGCTGGAGGTCAAGAACCTCACCACCCGCTTTCGCACCGAGCGCGGTGAACTCACCGCCGTCGACGACGTGAGCTTCAGCGTGGCAGCGGGCCAGACGCTGGCCATCGTCGGTGAATCGGGCTCGGGCAAGAGCGTCACGGCGCTGTCGCTGATGCGCCTGATCCCTGACCCACCGGGCCGCATCACGGCCGGGCAAATCCTGTTCGAGGGGCAGGACCTGCTCAAGCTGATGGATGCGCAGATGCGCGACATCCGCGGTGACCGCATCGCGATGATCTTTCAAGAGCCGATGAGCTCGTTGAACCCATCGCTCACCGTGGGCCTGCAGATCGCCGAGCCGGTGAACCTGCACCGCAAGATGCCCTGGGCCCAGGCCTTCGAGGTGGCCAAGGGCCTGCTCGGCAAGGTGCGCATCCCCGACGCCGCCAGCCGTCTGCAGACCTGGCCGCACCAGTATTCAGGCGGCATGCGCCAGCGCACGATGATCGCGATGGCGCTGGCCTGCCAGCCCAAGCTGATCATTGCCGACGAGCCCACCACCGCGCTGGATGTCACGGTGCAGGCCCAGATCCTCGACCTGCTGAAGGAGCTGACGCACGAGACCGGCGCTGCGCTGATCCTGATCACCCATGACCTGGGCGTGGTGGCGCGCTATGCCGACCATGTGGCGGTGATGTACGGCGGGCGCATCGTCGAGCAGGCCGAAGCGGCTGCGCTGTACGCCCACCCGCGCCACCCTTACACCCGTGGCCTGCTGGCGTCGATCCCGCGGCTGGACAGCAGCGCCGGCCAACGCCTGGTGCCGATCCAGGGCCAGCCGCCTGACCTGGCGCGGCTGCCACCGGGCTGCGCGTTTGCGCCACGCTGCCAGCATGCGGATGCCCAGTGCAGCGCCAGCCGGCCGCTGCTGCGCACGCTGGAGCCCGGCCACCTGGGCGCCTGCCACCACAGCGAGGCGGTTGATGCCCTTGTCTGACGCCGCCCCCTTGCTGCAAGTGCATGACCTGAAGGTGCACTTCCCGCTGCCGGCCAAGGGCCTGCTGCGCCGCTCAGCCGGTGCGGTGAAGGCGGTGGACGGTGTGTCGTTCCACCTGGCTGCCGGCCAGACGCTGGGCCTGGTCGGTGAAAGCGGCTGCGGCAAAAGCACCACCGGCCTGGCGGTGCTGCGCATGCAGCCGGTGACTGCCGGGCGCATCGTCTTTGAAGGCGCCGACATCACCGCCCAGCAGGCGCGCACCGGCACCTTCCGCCGCCGCATGCAGATGGTCTACCAAGACCCGTACGGCAGCCTGAACC
>JANNMP010000026.1:0-6736 GCA_031398015.1 Burkholderiaceae bacterium | reverse complement strand
CCAGCCCTTGTTCTCCTCACCCACCAGGTTGTCCACCGGCACGCGCACGTCGGTGAAGAACACCTCGTTGACCTCGTGGTCGCCGTCGAGCGTGACGATCGGCCGCAGCTGCACGCCCGGGCTCGTCATGTCGACCAGCAGAAAGCTGATGCCTTCCTGCTTCTTCGCCTCGCGGTTGGTGCGCACCAGGCAGAAGATCATGTTCGCGTGCTGGCCGAGCGTGGTCCAGGTCTTCTGGCCGTTGACGACGTAGTGCTCGCCGTCGCGCACCGCGCTGGTCTTCACCGAGGCCAGGTCCGAGCCCGCGCCGGGCTCGGAATATCCCTGGGCCCACCAGTCCGAACCGTCCAGGATGCGCGGCAGCCAGTGGCGCTTCTGCGCCTCGCTGCCGTACTTGATCAGCACCGGCCCGAGCATGCCGACCCCGAAGGGCACGATGCGCGGCGTGTGCGCCAGCGCGCATTCATTCTCGAAGATGAACTTCTGCACTGCGGTCCAGCCTGGGCCGCCGTGTTGCACCGGCCAGTGGTTGGCGAACCAGCCGCGTGAATGCAGGATCGCATGCCACTGTTCCATGTCGGCCTTGGACAGATGCTTGCCGCTGCGCACCATGTCGGCCAGCCGCGGCGGCAGCTTGTCCTTCAGGAACGCGCGCACCTCGTCGAGAAAGGCTTGTTCCTCGGCGTTGAAGCTCAGGTCCATCTGTCGTCTCCCACTGTGCAGGTGCCCGGACCTCGGTCCACCCCGCTTGTTCGGCGATGGCGCCGCTGACCTGCAGCCGCGATGCAACTGGCCTTGAGCCGGCCGGGCACGCTGCGCGAGGTGGGCTGATTCATGCGACCGCCTTGGCCGCGCGCAGCGCCTCGATCTGTGGCGCGTCATAGCCGGCCTCGCGCAGGATCTGCTCGCTGTGCTCGCCAACTTCGGGCGCCAGCCGCGGCTGCACCTTGACGGCACCGTCGACGAAGAAGGGGCTGTCGACGGTCAACATCGTGCTGCCTTCGAAGGGCACGCAAAAACCGTTGGCCAGCGCCTGCTGGTCGCCGACGATGTCGTCGACCCCGGCGACGACCTCGAAGACGATGCCGCCGGCGGCGAGCCGCTCGCGCCATTCGGCCTGGGTGCGCTGGGCAAAGGCTTCGTCGAGGGCTGCGATCAGCTCACGTGAATTGGCGAAGCGGTCGGACTGCTTGAGGAAAAGCGGGTTGCGGGTCAGTTCCTCGCGGTCCAGGCACTTTGCCAGCACCGGCCATTGCCGATCCTCGTTCAGGATCGTCAGGATCAGCCAGCGGTCGTCGCGGCAGCGGTAATACACGGTCAGCGCGTTCAGCGCCTGTTCGCGCGGCGGCCGCGGCGTGAACATGGCGGCGCACAGCGCGGCCTGGGTCTGGAAGCCGTTGGACCACAGGCCATTGGCCATCAGCGACGAGCCCACGCGTTGGCCCTTGCCTGTGCGCTCGCGCTGGTACAGCGCGGTGGCGATCGCCGCGAACAGGCTGATGCCCGAAGGGTGGTCGCCCATGCCGGTGGGCGGGCGCGCCGGTTGTGCGCTGGCCTCGGTGCGGATGATGTCCATCAGCCCGGAGCGGGCCCACCACGCAGTGAGGTCGAAACCCGGCTTGGCGGCTTCGTCGCCGGTTTCGCCGTAACCGGTGAACGAGGCGTAGATCAGCCGTTCGTTCGACGCCGTCAGCCGCTCATGGCCGATCGCCAGACGCTCGCGCACCGCCAGCGGGTAGTTGGTGATGAAGACGTCGGCGCGCGCCACCAGCCGGTGCAGCACCGCTTGCGCCTCGGGCTTGGCCAGGTCCAGCGCCAGGCCGCGCTTGTTGCGGTTGGCGAGCAGCCAGCCGTAGTTGTGCTCGCTCTTGGGCGTGCCTGGAAGTTTGGCGACGTTGCGGTACGGGTCGCCGACGCCGGGCGGCTCGATCTTGATGACATCGGCGCCGAAGTCCGACAGCACCGTGGCTGCCGCCGGCGCGGCGATGAAGCTGCTGCAGTCGATGACCCGCAGGCCTTCGAAGATTTTCGTCATGGCTTTGACTCCTTGCGCAGCGCGCGCAGCAGCGCCACCTGCTTGTCGTCGCGGTCACGTTCCAGCTGCTCGAACGGTGTCTTGCCGAAGGACGCGGCGGCCTGCTCGATGATCAGCTGCTGCAGATCCTCGTCCAGCGTCATCGCCGGCATGTTCGTCCACGCCGCGCCCATGCCCGGCGCAAACTGCTTGAAGAACGCCTCGAAACCGCCCGGCCCGCCGCCCATGTGGAACGAGCTGAACGGCCCGTTCGCCGCCCAGCGCAGCCCGACCGAATGGGTGACGATGTCGTCGAGTTCGTCGGCGGTGACCACGCCCTGCTGCACCAGGTAGCACGATTCGCGGAAGATCGCGCGCTGCAGCCGGTTGGCCACGAAGCCAGGGATCTCCTTGCGCAGCACCATCGGCACCTTGCCCACCGAGCGGTAGAACGCCACCGCCTGCGCCACTGCCGCAGGGTCGGTGCGCTCGCCCGGCACCACCTCGACCAGCGGGATCAGGTGCGGCGGGTTGAACGGGTGGCCGACGAGCAGCCGGCTGGCATCGCGCATGTCGCGCGACTGCTCGGTGGCGGTCTTGGCCGAGCTTGACGACAGCAGCAATGCATGGCGCGGCGCGGCGCGTTCGATGCGCGCCCACAGCGCCTGCTTGAACTCGATGCGCTCTGGGCCGTTTTCCTGCACCACGTCGGCGTTGGCCACGGCGCGCTCGAGCTCAGGCTCGAAGCGCAGGTGCTGCGCCAGGCCCTCGCTGGGCAAGCCGAGCGCATGCAGCGTCGGCGCGATCTTCTGCAGGTCGGCGTGCACGACGCTTTCGATGTCAGGCCGCGGGTCATTGACCACGACCTTCAGCCCATGGGCGGCGAACAGCGCCGCCCACGACGAGCCGATGACGCCGGCGCCGATGATCGCCACGGTCTGCACTGGTGTGGGTTCTTGCTTCAAGCTCATGGTGGGGGCTCCAGGCAGCAGGGCGTCGGGCGCCCTGCGTCGCTCAGTTCGATTCGCTGAGGTAGTTGTGGATGCGCTTGGGCGAGGTCAGCGTCAGGTCGGTCAGGATGTGGCTGGCCGAGACGATCTTGCGCACCGGGAAGTCGGCCAGCGGCGCCAGCGCATGCTCGAACAGCTGCAGCCGCGCCGGGCCGGTCCACGCACCCTTGACGGTGATGTTGCTGATCTGCGTGCGCAACAACTCGCAGATGCGTGGCTTGCCCTCGTAGCTCCAGATGATCTTCAGCATGAAGATCGGTACGCAGATTTCGGCCTTGGCCTGCTCCAGATCGAGCGGCTTGTGCTTGTAGCCCATCGTCGCCGTGGCCACGCGCAGCGACCCATAGTCGAGCGTGCCGACGAGTGTGTCGGAGTCGGTGATCAGCTGCGGGCTGCCCAGCTTCTTTGGGTAGGCGCTGACCTCGCGCCCGGCCGCCAGTGCAGGCAGGTTGTCGAGGTACATGGCGTGCAGGTATTCGCCTTGTTCCTGGCCCATGCGCACCATGATCGCCTGGCCGCATTCGGTGTACGAGCCCAGGCCGGTGGTGTCGGGCATCTTCATGACCTCGAAGCGCACCAGCGGCTCGTCGATCTCCAGCGGCTCGGGCACCACCGCTCGCAGCGCGTCGTAGTCGGTGAGGTAGGTGATGTTCAGATACTCGCGGTTGGTGAAGCGGTACGGCCCGCGCGGGAACGCCGGCGAACCGAGCGGCGTGGTGTGTTCCTTCACAACATCTTCAGCCTTCATCGCTTGTCTCCAATGGGTTCGGGTTTGCCCGCTGCCGCGTGAGCGCTGAGCGGCGCGGCACTGACTTCTTCAGGCCGGCCAGTTGCGCGCGCAGGCGGGCTGCGGCCGCCGTGCAGGCGTCGGCCTGCGAGCGGATGCTGGTCTCGGCAAGTTCACGCACTGTGGCCAGCGTCTGGCTGATGACCTGGTCGGCCAGTGCGGTGCGCTGCGCCAGCAGCTCGTCGGCATCGGTCGCGCCCAGTCGCTTGACCGCGATGCGCCAGTCGGCCGCAGCCTGGCGCAGCATGTCGCCCTGTTGCCTGGCCAGCGACTGCATGCCCTGACAAGCGCGCCGGTTGGCCAACGTCACGGCCTTGAGGTCGACATGCCCGGCGTCGACGATCGACTTCAGATCCACGCCCGGCAACTTGAAGCTGTTCATGAAGGTCCGCAGGTCCGGCGCCGGCACGGCCAGCCGCGACGCGGCGGCGCGCGCAGGGCGACCATCCCCCGCGCTGGCCTTGCTGACGCTCTTGACCGTGGCCATCGCCTTCCTTTGCATTGCCGATGAAACGACTCGGGGCGATCTTTCCGCAGCCGCAATGGACGCGGAAGGTTCGCAGCGGCCACATGTCGGGTTCGTTGCGGACAGCCGGCGCGGCGGGCAAGCCGCCGTTGCGCCGCACCCACAGCCTGCGCTATCGTGCTCGGCAGGGGCTGGTCGCTGGCCAGGCTGTGGCGCAACTCCGACTGACCCATCCCCCGCCGCACTGCGGCAATCGTTGAACGGATCCTGACACCGTGGACCGCACCCTGCCCGGCCTGGACGAGAAGATCTACCCGGCGCACAAGGTGGCTGCGCTGGTGAACGTGCTGGTCGAGGACGGCATCGCCGCGGCCGACGCCCTGGCCGGCAGCGGCATCGCGGAGACGCGGCTGTATGCCGCAGCGACCCGCGTGTCGTACCGGCAGTTGCTGGGCGTGTTCCGCAAAGCACTGCGGCTGTCGAGTGACCCGGCGCTGGCGTTGCGAGCCGGCCAGCGCATGCGCATCACGTCCTACGGCATGTACGGCTATGCGCTGCTCAGCAGCCCCAGCCACGCGGCCAGCATCGACTTCGGGCTGAAGTACCACCGGGTGATGGGACCGGTGGCCGCCGTGCGCTTCCGCGAAGCCGACGGCTTGGCCGTGTTCGAGTACGAGCCGCTGCTCAGTGCCGACCCCGGCGACGAGCTGCATCGCGCGCTGATGGAGTTCCACATGGCCAGCCACGTGACGCTGAGCCGCGACCTCTACGGCAAACTGTTCAGCCTGTCCGCCCTGCATGCCGCCTACCCCGCACCGGCCCATGCGCAGCGCTACGACGCGGTCTTCGGCTGCCCGGTGCAGTTCGGCATGCCCCGCTGCCAGATGATGTTCGATGCGCACTGGATCAGTCGCCCGATGGACTACTCGGACCCGATCACCAACGCCATGGCGCACGAGGTGTGCGAGCGCAGCCTGCAGGAGATCGGCTCCTCCGGCGGCGTCGCGGCGGCGTTGCACCGCATCCTGCTCGAGCACCCGGGGCAGTTTCCGGGCATCGACAAGATGGCCGCGGCGTTGTCGATGAACACGCGCACGCTGCGCCGCCGGCTCGACGCCGAGCAGACCTCGTACCGCAAGGTGCTGGCCGAGGTGCGCATGCGCCTGGCCATCGAGTACCTGCGCAAGACGACGATGACCAACGAGGAGATCGCTGCGCGGCTGGGTTACAGCGACGCTGCCAACTTCCGTCATGCGCTGATGCGCTGGACTTTCAAGAAGCCTTCGGACTTCCGCGCCAGGTGACGCCGCCGCGCGGGCAGCCGAGCCACGGGCTGTCCGAAACTAACCGTCAATGCGGACAATTGGAACCTTCCACGCGGCGCGCGATGTTCGCTAACCTGCGCTGACCGCGCGGCGCTCGCCGCTTCATCCGCAGCGCTTGGGGCTGGGGCGGTTGGGTCTGGGGCGGCGATCTGGTGGAAGGACGGTAGCGATGAGTCTGGCGAAACTTCAAGACCTGAGCGGCCGCGTCGCGCTGGTCACCGGCGGTTCACGCGGTCTGGGGCTGCAGATGGCCGAGGTGCTGGGCGAACTCGGCGCCAGCGTGGCGATCACCGCACGCAAGGCCGACGAACTGCAGGAGGCCACCGCGCATCTGAAGGCGATGGGCATCCAGGCGCTGCCGGTGGTCTGCGACATGAGTCAACTGGCGGGCATTCCGGCGATGGTTGAGCAGGTGGTGTCCACCTTCGGGCCGATCGACATCCTGGTCAACAACGCCGGCACGAGCTGGGGCGCGCCGACGGCAGAGCATTCGCTGGACGCCTGGAACAAGGTGATCACGCTGAACCTGAGCGCGATCTTCGTGGTCACGCAGGAGGTCGGCAAACGCTGCATGCTGCCGCGCCGCAGCGGCAAGGTCATCAACATCGCTTCGGTGCAAGGGCTGTCCGGCGGCTATCCCGAAGGCATGCCGACGCTGGCCTACAACGTGAGCAAGGGCGGCGTGGTCAACCTGACACGCACGCTGGCCAACGAGTGGGCTGCCTACGACATCAATGTCAACGCCATCGCACCGGGCTATTTCGCCAGCAAGATGACCAAGCACATCTTCGAGACGCTGCAGGACAAGACCGCGCAGATCGCGCCGCTCAAGCGCACCGGTGGGCCGGAGGACCTCAAAGGGCTGACCGCGCTGCTGGCCACCGATGCAGGGTCGTTCATCACCGGCCAGATCGTGGCCGTGGACGGCGGGCTGACGGCCGCGTTCTGATGTGCCGATGCGCGGTCATGCAACGCGCAGCACGTCTGGCGAGCGCGCCACTGGGCGCCCGTCGCGCAGCCCTCGGGCTGGCACCCCCGTACCGCTCGCCCGCTGGCTTGGCCTGCCCGCACCAGCACTGATCGTGAGCCAACAATTCACCATCCTAGAAGGAGGCTGCAAATGAATCCCCAGCT
>JANNMP010000790.1:0-1746 GCA_031398015.1 Burkholderiaceae bacterium | reverse complement strand
GGTTCAGGTGGCGCAGCAGGTTCAGGTTGAAGGCTGCGGTCACGCCCAGTTCGTCGTCGTAGGCAGCCTCCAGCAATGCCACGGGTTTGACGGCGTCCACACCGATCAACAGCGCGCCGCCGCCGGCCAGCGCATGCGCCTGGCGCAGCAGCCGCAGCGCCTGGGCGGGTGTGAAGTTGCCGATGCTCGAGCCCGGGTAGAACACCAGCGCGGGCCCGTCCACCACATCGGTGGGCAATTGCAGTGTGCTGGAGAAATCCAGCCCCACACCCACCATGTCCACCACCGGGTGGCGGCGTTGCAGCTCCTGCAGGGCCTGGCGCAAGTAGTCCACCGAGATGTCCACCGCCACGTAGCGGCGCGGGTCGAGCAGGTGGAACAAGGCTGCGGCCTTGGCGCAGTTGCCGGCGCCCAAGTCCACCAGCACCGGCGCCGCACCACACTGGGCCAGCGCCGCCTGGGCGATGGCCTGGCCATCGGCCGCAAAGATGGCTGCCTCGGTGCGGGTGGGGTAGTACTCGGGCAGCTCGGTGATGGCGTCAAACAGCCTTGAGCCCAGCGCGTCATAGAAGAACTTGGGCGATGCATGGGCCTGTGGCGCCAGCAGGCTGCAGCTGGCCTCGGCGGCCAGGGCCTGGGCATCGGCCTGGTGCAATTGCAGGAAACGGGGAGTCTTCATCGTCGTCGGCTGGTGGCTGGTTGCTGGTGGGGGGGCGGCTGGTGGGGGGCGGTCAGGGTGGCCCAGTGTGGCCGCAACGACGGGCCGACACGGCTGTGGACGATGGCGGCTAGAGTTGCGGGCCAGTTCCGGCACCACAGCGCCGCTTTTTGTCCACGCCCCGGAGTTTCAACCATGATCAGCCTGTCCCCATCACGCACCCTGCAAGCCCTGATGACCTGTGCGCTCATCGCCTTTGGGTCGCTCTCGCATGCCCAGCAGGTGTTTCGCGTCACCACCATCCCCGAAGAAGCGGCCACCGAGCAAACCCGCAAGTTCGGGCCAATCGCCGCCTACCTGGAAAAGAAGCTGGGCATGAAAGTGGAGTTCACCCCGGTCAGCGACTACCCCGCTGCGGTGGAGGTGCTGGTCAACAAGAAGGTCGATCTGGTGTGGTTTGGCGGCTTCACGTTTGTGCAGGCCAGCATCCGCTCCGGCGGCAAGGTGGTGCCGATCGCCCAGCGCGAAGAAGACACACGCTTTCAGTCGGTGTTCATCGCCAAGACCGATTCGGGCATCAAGAGCCTGGCCGATCTGAAGGGCAAGCAGGTCAGCTTCGGCTCGCAGAGCAGCACCTCGGGCCACCTGATGCCGCGCCACTTCTTGCTGCAGGCCGGGCTCAACCCCGAGACCGATTTCCGCCGCGTCGCCTACAGCGGCGCGCATGACGCCACCATCGCCTCGGTGGTCAGCGGCAAGGTGGATGCCGCCGCGCTCGACATCACCGTGTGGAAGAAGTTCACCAGCGAGGGCAAGGTAGACACCAAGGCCGTGGACGTGTTCTTCACCACCGCGCCGTTCTTCAACTACAACTGGTCGGTGCATGCCGACATGCCGGCTGACTTGCGCAACAAGCTGCAGAAGGCGCTGCTCGACATCGACCCGGCCACACCCGAAGGCGCCGAGATCTTGAAGCTCAACCGCGCCACCCGCTACATCCCCACCTCGCCCGACAACTACAAGGGCATCGAGGCCGCGGGCCGCAGCGCCGGGCTGATCTGAAGCCCGCACGCGGCGCCATCGCGTGA
>JANNMP010000779.1:0-3062 GCA_031398015.1 Burkholderiaceae bacterium | reverse complement strand
GCGCTGGAAGACGATTACTTCGTGTCGCGCAAGCTGTATCCCAACGTCGATTTCTACTCTGGCATCGTGCAGCGCGCCATCGGCATCCCGGTGAGCCTGTTCACCGCCATCTTCGCGCTGGCCCGCACCGTGGGCTGGATCGCGCAGCTCAACGAGATGATCGGCGACCCCGAGTACAAGATCGGCCGGCCGCGCCAGTTGTATGCGGGCTCGGTGGCCCGCAGCGTCATGCCCATTGCCCAGCGCTGACCTGACCGGCGCTGCCCGACGCGGGCGCGAACCGCCCATGCAGTGACAAAGGCCGCCTGTGGGCGGCCTTGTATCTTGGTGCAACAGGCTGCGGCAGATGCAACGGCACACGCCTGCAGATGCGCCCCCCACGCCCGAGGCTTGACCCCGTGTTCATGGATCGGTGATGCTGGTCGATCAAGGCCGAAGGGCGGAGTCATCACGCCAACTACTCCCGATAATGCGCTGCGACGTGGCCTGGACGACGCGCGCGGGCCCGTAGCATCAGGCAGGCATGGGCCGGACACACACCAACCAGATGTGCCGCCGTTGTCCGATGTTGACGTGCGCGGTTGCAACACCCAGACAGAGATCGGAACCATGAAAAATCGGTTGAGACACAGTGCGCCGTGCGGCGCCAGACTGGGCGCGGCGCTGGCCTTGGTGGTGCTGGCAGGCTGCGGCGGTGGCGGTGGCGGTGGCGGTGGCGGTGGCGGGCCACCGGTCGTGCCGCCGGTCGTGCCCGTTGCAGAGATCAGCAGGGCGGTGCTGGAATCCTCGGCCCAGCCGGTGCTGGCATGGGCCACCGACATCGACGACAGCGGCCGCGTGGGCGTGCTGTTTGCCCAGAGCACCGGCGGCCGGGTCGCGCTGCAAGCGGTGTCGGGCACGCCGGGTGCCAGGGGTGTGGCGCCGGTGTTCAGCCAACCCGAGGTGGTGGATGCGCTGGCGCCCTATGACGGATCGGGCCAATTGGTGTTGGCCATGTCACCGGTCGGGCATTCTCTTGCGATGTGGGTCTCCAATGCCCCGTGCACAGCCTTGACCTACAACACCGCCGGCCAATGCAGATTCATCTACACAGCCCGCCGCTTGGCAGGCGCCGCCTGGGAAGCGCCGGTATTGGTCGGCGACACACCCGGTGCACTGCCCAAGGCCATCATCAACAACGCTGGCGACTTGGCCGTGTTGTGGCCGGGCTGGCGACGTGACGCGCAAGGCGCGCTGTCGGTCATCCGCGGCGTGGCCTGGAAGCCCGCAGCGGCCAGCCAGTTCACCGCCCCCGCCCTGTTCGACGACATCCTGACACCGGCCGGTGCCGATGTTGCCGTCTCGCTGGATGGCCAGGGCAACATGGTCTACGTGAGTCTGTCGACCGGCCCGTCGGGCCAGACCGTGGTGGCCAGACGCGGCAGCTTGGTTGCCGGCTTTGGCCAGACAGAGCGCTTGGACACTGAGGCCACCAGCGCTCAGCTTGAAGGCACCTGGGGTGGCGTCAACGGCCAGGTGGTGGTGCTCTGGCAACAGGCCAGCGCCGGCCAGCTTGTGCGCTGGTCGGCCACGCTCGACGGCCCCAGCCAGGCCTGGCAGGTCAGCCAACGCGGTGTGCCGCGGGCCAACCAGCGCGCCGGCACGGTGAAGGCCAGCGTCAGCGACAGCGGCGACTTCTTGCGCTATGACCTGGAGAATTGCGTGGCCTTGCGTCGCACTGCGGGTGCATGGCAAGCCGAGGCCACCTTGCCCGCCGGCATGTGCCAGGCATCCACCAGCTTCGTGCATGCGCTGTCGCGCACCGGCGACATGGTCGGCGGCCTGTTCAGCCTGGCCGTGCCGGCTGGCAACACCAGCCAATGGCTGGCCTACGACGCAACGCCTGGCGTCCTGACGCAGCCGCTGGGCACCCAGCCAGGCAACTATCTGCTGGGCACGCCCAGCACGCTGGGCGGCAACGTGCTGCTGTCGGAGACTGGCGTTGCTGCCTTCCTGACCGCGAACGACTACGACGCCTTGCCCAGTGCTGCGGCGCCGGCCGGCACGCTCGGCAATGCAACCAACCTCTGGCTGGTCTATTTGAAGCTGCCCTGAGAGCCGGCGTGCGCCAGCCGGCCAGATCGGCATGGCGCGCGCCCGTGCTTGCAGGCGGCCGGCATCTGGCGTGACCTGCCTGCGCAAGCGCTGGTCGGTGCGGGCCGTTTGTGGGCAGTTGGTGGGCAGTTGGTGGGCTGAGTGGCTCGCAGCGGCCGGCCACGCCGTGACAATGCGCGGATGCCGATTGCCCGTGCCGCCCCCGCCGCACTCTCGCGCAGCGCCTTCGCCACCCTGTTGCTCATTGCGCTGATGATGGGCGCCAACCATGTGGCGGCGCGGCTGGCCTTCAACCACGGCGTCGACGTGGCCACCGCCGTGGTGGTGCGCAGCGCCGTGACAGCGCTGGTCGTGGCTGCCATCGTGCTGGCCAAACGCGTGCCGCTGGCGATGACAGCGCGCCACCGCCGTGCGCTGCCGGCCATCGGTGTGCTGGTGGCCGTGCAAAGCCTGTGCCTGTATGCGGCGGTGGCGCGGCTGCCGGTGGCGCTTGCCCTGCTGGCCTTCAACACCTACCCGCTGTGGACCGCGCTTTGGGCCCGCCTGGCCTACCAGCACCGGAGCGAGCCACGCGTGCTGCGCGCCATGCCGGTGATGCTGGTCGGCCTGGCAATGGCGCTGGACGTGTTTGGCGCCGCCTCGGGCCTGGGCGCGGCCGGGCAATGGGCACAGATCGGCGTGGGCGTGGCCTTTGCGTTGACGGCGGCGGCCACCTTCGGCGCAGCCCTGGTGCTCACCCAGCATGAGGCCGCTGACCTGGACGGCCGCCTGCGCACAGCAGCCACCATGGCCCAGGTGGGCGTGCTGGCGGCGCTGGCCATGGCGCTGCAAGGCGGCCCGCACTGGCCGACCGCCGCGCCGGGCTGGTGGGGGCTGGCGGCGCTGACGTTCCTCTATGGCACTGCCTTAACCATCATGTTCACCGTGCTGCCCAAGCTGGGCGTGGTGGGCAACTCGGCGATCATGAA
>JANNMP010000696.1:0-8344 GCA_031398015.1 Burkholderiaceae bacterium | reverse complement strand
AGATCCTTCAGCGTCGGCGTGCCCTTGAACAGTTCGTGATCGGCCCGCGCCGCCACGACGATGGCGTCTTCGGCCAGCAGCTTCGACACGTAGCCCGGCACCTGCGGACTCTCGGTACCCACCATCATGTCGATCTCGCCAGCGTGCAGCAGCGGCTTGAGCGTGTCGATGAGGCCGACCACGGTGCGCAGCGTCACCTCCGGCGCCTCCTGGAACAACTGCCGCGCCACCGCCGGCAGCAGGAACTGCGCCGCCGTGGGCACGATGCCGATGCGCACATGCCCGGCCAGGCCAACGCCGATCGCTGCAATCTCGCGCTGCGCGTCCTCGACGTCGAAGCGCAAGCGCTGCGCCCACTTCAGCAGCACGTGGCCCGCGGCCGTCAGGCGGATGCCGCGGCCGGCCTTTTCGAACAGCACGGCGCCGCAGTCTTCCTGGAGCCGGCGCACGCAACTGCTCAGCGCCGGCTGCGTGCGGTTCACCCGCGCCGACGCGCGTCCCAGATGTTGCAGCTCGGCGATGGCCTCGAAGTAACGCAGGTCGCGCAGGTCCATACCAAAAGCCGGATTGATGGATACCAAGAAATTATGGATTGGACTGAATCATTGCCGCCACCAATACTTGCTGCACAAGACCCCGACAAGACCCCCACAAGACATCAAACTGGAGACAAGCATGACGACAGTGGTGAGCACATGTTCAAAGGCCACGCTCGGCCTGGCCGCGCTGGTGCTGGGCGCCGGCGCACTGGCGCAGGGCTTTCCGGCCAAGGCGATCCGCGTGGTCGTGCCCTTCCCGCCGGGCGGCGGCACCGACATCATTGCCCGCGAGGTGACACAGCGCGTGGCCAGCACCACCGGCTGGGCCTTCGTGATCGAGAACAAGCCCGGTGCCGGTGGCAACCTGGGCGTTGACGCGGTGGCCAAGGCCGCGCCCGACGGCCACACGCTGGTGATCGGCCAGACCAGCAACCTGGCGATCAACCCGACGCTGTACGCCAAGATGCCGTATGACTCGGTGAAGGACCTGGCGCCGATCATGTTGGTGGCCACCGCACCGCTGGTGCTGGTCACCAGCGCGGCCGGGCCCTACAAGTCACTGGCCGACGCGGTGGCCGCCGCCAAGGCCGCGCCGGGGGTGGTCAACTTTGCCTCGCCGGGCAACGGCACGGTGGCCCACCTCACCAGCGAGCTGTTCCAGAAGGCTGCCGGCATCAAGACCCAGCATGTGCCCTACAAGGGCGCGGCGCAGGCGCTGACCGACGTGATCGGCGGCAATGTGCAGCTCTACATGTCGTCGGTGCCCACGCTGCTGGGCCAGATCAAGCAGGGCAAGCTGCGGGCGCTGGCCGTCACCTCAGCCAAACGGGTGGACGACCTGCCCGAGGTGCCCACCATCAATGAATCGGGCTACAAGGGCTTCGACGCCAGCACCTGGTTCGGCTTCCTGGCCCCTGCGGGCACGCCCAAGGACGTGATCGCCCGCCTCAACAACGAGTTCAACAAGGCGCTGCAGCAGGCCGAGCTGCGCAAGAAGCTGGGCGACGAAGGTGCTGACCCGATGGGTGGCAGCGCCGAGCAGCTGACCGCGCTGATCAAGGACGACATCGTGCGCTGGGGCAAGGTCGTCAAGGAGTCCGGCGCCCGCGTCGACTGACCCGCCCCTCGCCTGCGGCCCGCTGGCCGCCCCCTTGCAACCACCAACACCGGAGGCTTCCATGCCCCAAGCCG
Organism: Burkholderiaceae bacterium; assembly: GCA_031398015.1. Lineage (GTDB taxonomy): Bacteria > Pseudomonadota > Gammaproteobacteria > Burkholderiales > Burkholderiaceae_C > Pseudaquabacterium. Next base: position 6,614 of record JANNMP010000696.1, on the reverse strand, counting down.
CTGCATTGCCCGACCTGATCCGCAACTTCGAGCGCGTGGCGCCCGCCGTCGTGGCCGAGGCGGCACAGTACCCGTCATCGATCCTGGCCGACGTGGCCGGCCGGCGCGGCGCGCTCAGTGGCCGCATCGCGCCGCTGTCACCCGGCATGAAGTTCGCCGGCCCCGCGCTGACGGTGGAAGTGCGCCCCGGTGACAACCTGATGATCCATGCCGCGATGGCCATCGCCAAGCCGGGCGACGTGCTGGTGATCGACGGCAAGGGCGACCTGAACAGCGCGCTGATGGGCGAGATCATGTCGCACCAGTGCATGGCCATCGGCGTGGTGGCGGTGGTGATCGACGGCGCGGTGCGTGACGCCGAGGCCATCCGCGCCATGGGCTTTGCGATGGTCGCCGCCGGGCTGAACCCGAACGGGCCGACCAAGTTCGTGCCGGGGCGCATCAACCACCCGATTTCGATCGGCGGCGTCAGCGTCAGCGCGGGTGACCTGGTGGTGGGCGACGGCGACGGCGTCACCGTGATCGAGCGCGACAAAGCCGCCGCCATGCTGCCGCTGGCCGCTGCCAAGGTGGCCGCCGAGACCAAACGCATTGCCGAGATCCAGAGCCGCCAGGCACTGACACCCGGCTGGCTGAACGATGCGCTGCGCGCCGCCGGTGTGATCAAGGACGGAGAAACGCTGTGAGCGGCGCGCCGAAGAAACCCGTCTTCCTGGTCACCGGCGCTGACCTGGCGCCGCAGGCGCTGGCGCTGCTGGGCGACTACCGGGTCGAGTTTGCCGGCAAGACGCCGACCGAGGCCGATGTGGTGGCGCTGTGCCGGCAGCATGACCCGGTGGCCATCATCGTGCGCTACAGCCTGGTGGGCGCGGCAGCCATGGACGCTGCACCCAGCCTGCGCGTGGTCTCCAAACACGGCAGTGGCACAGACACCATCGACAAGGCGGCCGCCGCTGCGCGTGGCATTGCCGTGGTGGCTGCTGTGGGCGCCAACGCGGCGGCGGTGGCTGAGCAGGCGCTGGCGCTGCTGCTGGCCTGCGCCAAATCGGTGGTGGCGCTTGACCGGCGCATGCATGCCGGCCATTGGGACAAGGCCACCCACAAGAGCATGGAGCTTGACGGCCGCACCGTGGGCTTGGTCGGCCTGGGTGCCATCGGCCAGCGCTTTGCCCGCGTGGCCCACGCCATGGGCATGCGGGTGCTGGGCGTCGACCCGTATGCCAAAGGCTTGCCGGATTACATCGTTGCCACCGACCTGGCCACGCTGTGGCGCCAGGCCGATGCCATCTCGCTGCACTGCCCGCTGACGGCTGACAACGCCCGGCTGATCAACGCCCAGACGCTGGCCGCTTGCAAGCCGGGTGTGATCATCGTCAACACCGCGCGCGGCGGCCTGATCGACGAGGCGGCGCTGCTGGCGGCGGTGCGTTGCGGCCAGGTGGCCGCTGCCGGGCTTGACAGCTTTGCCGTCGAGCCGATGACCGCGCCGCACCCCTTCCATGGTGAAGCGGGTTTCGTGCTGAGCCCGCACATCGGCGGTGTCACTGCCGATGCCTACGTGAAGATGGGCGTGGCAGCGGCGCAGAACGCGTTGGCCGTGCTGCACGGCCGATCAACGCCCGGCGCAGGCGCACAAACACTGCCAGGAGACACACCATGACCCCGATCCGCCGCCTCTGCGCAGCCGCCCTGTTGGGTGCCGCCGCGCTAGTGCAGGCCCAGGCCCAGACCTGGCCGAGCAAGCCGGTGAAGATCATCGTGCCCTACGCGCCCGGCGGCGCGGTCGACGTGGTCACGCGCAAGATGGCCGCCAAGCTGCAGGAGCCGACCGGCCAGAGCTTCTTCATCGAGAACAAGGCCGGTGCCACCGGCACCATCGGCACCATCGGCATCAGCCAGGCACTGCAGAGCCCGGCCGACGGCTGCACGCTGCTGGCCAACGACACCACCTATGCGCTGCTGCCGCACATCTTCAAGAAGCTGCCGTTCGACCATGCGCATGACCTGCTGCCGGTGGCGGCCTTCGTGTTTGCGCCGATGGGCGTGGTCGTCAAGGCCGACTCACGCTTCAAGACCCTGGGCGAACTGCTGGCCGAAGCGCGCAAGGCACCCAACACGGTGAGCTACGGCACGGGCGGCGCCGGCACCACGCCGCACTTCGTCAGCGAGGCGCTGGGCATCGCAGGCGGCGCAAACTTCATGCACATCCCCTACAAGGGCGCGGGCGAGGCCACCATGGCCATTCTGTCGGGCACCATCGACTTGCCAGGTGGCGTCCACCCCCCGGTGTGATGGGCAACGTCAAGGGTGGCAAGGCGCGCCTGCTGGCGGTCAGCGGCCACAAGCGCCTGGCCGCCCTGCCCGACGTGCCCACCTTTGCCGAGGCCGGCGTGAAGAACTTCGGCCTGATCAACTTCACCGGCCTGTGGGCGCCCAAGGGCACGCCGCAGGCGGTGATTGACCGGCTGCAAAAAGAGGTGGCCACCGCCATGGCCTCGGCCGACATGGTGGCCTTTGCCGAGGGCATCGCGTCCGAGCCCGGCCACTGGGACGCCGCAGCATTTGCCAAAGACCTGGCCGAACGCACCGCCACCTGGGGCAAGGTGGCGGCCAACACTGCCTTCGAGCGCCAGTGAACCAGGGGCCGGGCATGTGGCTGCAACAAGCCCCTGAGGTGCGTGAGGCCGAGGTCTTCACGCAGTTGCCCGCGCACTTTCGCCGCAGCGGTGTGCGCAGTGACTGGGCCGACGCCAACCGCGGCGGCCAGGCCACTGACAGTTTTCTCGAAGGCCCGGTGTTCGATGCGGCGGGCAACCTGTTTGTCTGCGACATCCCGTTCGGCCGCATCTTCCGCATCAGCCCGGCCGGTGATTGGGCGCTGGTGGCCGAATACGACGGTGAGCCCAACGGCATGAAGTTCGCCAACGACCGCGAGCTGCTGATCACCGACTACAAGAACGGCCTGATGCTGTGCGATATCGCCAGCGGCAGCGTGCGCCCTTACCTGCAGCGGCGCAACAGCGAGCGCTTCAAGGGTCTCAACGACCTGTTGTTCGACAGCGCCGGCAACCTGTACTTCAGCGACCAGGGCCAGACCGGCCTGCACGACCCCACGGGCCGCCTCTACCGCCTGCGGCCCAGCGGCCAACTGGACCTGCTGCTGGCCAACCTGCCCAGCCCCAACGGCCTGGCACTGTCGCCCGACGAGCGGGTGCTGTACCTGGCGCTGACGGGCGCCAACGCGGTGTGGCGCGTGCCGCTGCTGAGCGACGGCAGCGTGGCCAAGGTCGGCTGCTTCTTCACGTCACACGGCCCCAGCGGGCCCGATGGGCTGGCGGTGGGATGCCAGCGGCCGCCTGCTGGTGGCCAACCCCGGGTTGGGTTGCGTGTGGCTGCTGAACCATCGCGCCGAGCCCGAGTTGGTGCTGCGCAGCCCGCTGGGCGCGTCCCTCACCAACCTGGCCTTCGGCGGCGCCGACCGCCGCACGCTGGTATGCACCGAGTCAACCAGTGGGTCGGTGCTGCGTGCCAGCTTGCACGTGCCAGGCCTGCCGCTGGCGATGGCCTTGCCAGCCAACCCCGCAGGCTGAGCACCGATCGTCGGTGTGGCGTTGCCGGGCATCGCCGGGCATCGCCGGGCGCAGAGCAGCACTGCACGACACCGTTGTCGCATTTCTTGACATTTGACTGGTTGCAAGCCGACGGATGGCGGCCCACGCTTGGTCTCGTCATAGCGAAATGACAAATTCGGCATGAAGCTTGCAACCAGCAAGGCGCCAGCCGATGCCGCCCGCACAACGTTGTCAGCAACTGCGTGGCCGGGCGCACCAAGGCACAGCCATCCTCCCGACCCGTTGGTCCGCAGTTGCCCCGAGCCCACCACCCCATGCATGCACCGTCGCCACGCCTGTCGCTGATCCAACGGTGCCTGGTGCCTTGGCTGCTGGCGGCCTTGTTGCCGGCCACGGCGCAGGCCACATCGGTGGTGGCGCAATGGAATGCGGCGGCGCTGGCCGAAGTGCGCTTCAGCCGGCTGGGCCCGCCGCTGGTGGCGCGCGCGCTGGCCATCGCCCACACCTGCATGTACGACGCCTGGACTGCCTATGACCCACGTGCCATCGGCTTGGTGCTGGCCACGCCGCGCCGCCCGGCCGCCGAGCGCAACGACGCCAACAAGGCCAAGGCGGTGAGCTTTGCGGCCTACCGCTGCCTGAGCAACCTGTTCCCCGCCGACTTGAGCCGCCTGGCGGCCAAGATGCAGCAGCTGGGCTACAACCCGCTCGACACCAGCACCGACCTGGCCACGCCGCAGGGCATCGGCAATGTGGCGGCCAGCGCTGTCATCGCCAACCGCCGCCACGACGGCTCCAACCAGTACGGTGACCTGGCGCCTGGCGCCTATGCCGACTACACCGGCTATGCAGCCAACAACGCCCCGATGCCGTTCTGCCTGCCGGCGGCCACCGACACCTGCCTGACCAATGCCACCGACCCGCTGCATTGGCAACCGTTGACCAGCGACACCGGCACGGTGCAGCGCTTCGTCGCGCCGCACTGGCAGCGGGTGACGCCGTTTGCGCTGAGCGCGGCCAGCCAGTACGACAACCGGCCCGAGGTGGCGCTGGGGCCGCGGGTGCAGCAGAGCCAGGCGCTGCTGCAGGCCGACATGGACGAAATCCTGGCGGTGGCCAGCACGCTCGACCCGGCCAAGAAACTGATCGTCGAATACTGGGCCGATGGCCCAGCCTCCGAACTGCCGCCGGGCCACTGGGGGCTGTTCGCCTACGCCGTGTCCCAGCGCGACGGCAACTCGATCGACGAGGACGTGAAGATGTTCTTCGCGATGCACAACGCGTCGTTCGACGCCGGCATCGTGGCCTGGCACTTGAAGCGCAAATTCGACGGCGTGCGGCCCATCACTGCCGTGCGCCGCCTGCTCGGCGGCCGCCAGACCTTTGCCTGGGGTGGCCCCGGCCAGCCCAACCAATGGATCGATGCCGGCACCTGGACGCCGTACAACCCCGGCAGCAACCTGAGCCCGGCGTTCCCGGGCTACGTGTCGGGCCATGCCACGTTCTCGGCGGCCAGTGCCGCCGTGCTGCGGGCCTTCACCGGCAGCGACCACTTCGGTTTTGCCACCACCGTGCCTGCCAACTTCGGCCGCGTCGAGCCCGGTGTGCCCCAGGTGCCGACCGTGGTGTCGTACGCCACCTTCACGGCGGCTGCCAACGATGCGGCGCTGTCGCGCCTGTACGCCGGCATCCACTTTTCCGACGACAACAACACCGGCCTGTTGCTGGGTGACCTGGCGGGCCGGCAGGCCTGGGACAAGGCGCAGCATTTCTTCAACGGCGGGCTGCGCGCCACCGCCTTCAGCCAACGCGCATCGCCGTCGGCGTCCAGCCTGTCGTGGCAGCACACCGTGGGCAACCTGAACAACCGCCTGCTGGTGGTGGGTGTCGCCGCCGACAACAGCGGCAATGCCGTGCAGAGCGTCAGCTACGGCGGCGTGGCCTTGACCCGCCTGGGCACGCAGACCAACTCGGCCGGCGGCCAGCGCGCCGAGCTGTGGTACCGCGTCGGCCCCGCAGCGGGCACCGCCACCGTGACGGTGCGCATGGCCCAGACCAATGACATCGTCGCCGGCGCCACCACCTACGTGGGCGTGCACCAGCAGTCCCCGTTCGGCACGTTCCGGTCGGCTGCCAAATACAGCGGCCAGGCCTGTGTGACGCTGGCCAACGAGCCAGCGCCGCTGGTGAGCACGGTGCAGGCAGTCAGTGGCGTGGCCACCACCTATGTTGGCCCGGGCCAGGTGCAACGCTGGCTGGCTGTCAGCAATGACTCAGGCAGCCTGGACGACCGCTATGGCAGCGGCGAAGTGATCGGCAAGGGCGCCACCTACCAGGCCGGCCCGGTGGCCGATGTCTGCAGCCCGCTGGCAGCCAACGGCCACTGGGCCATGATCGGCGTGCCGCTGAAGCCGGCGTATTGAGCTGGCTGGCGCCGAAGCAAGGGCTCAAGGCGCGTTGACCACCACCTCGGCCACCACCTCGGCCACCACCTCCACCACCACCCGCTGCGCCGCCACCTGTTCGCCCAGGCTGACATGCACTGCCGCCACCCGGCCGGCCAGCGGCGCGGCGTGCACATGCTCCATCTTCATCGCCTCCAGCGTCACCAGCGGCGCGCCCTTGGCCACCACATCACCCACCGCCGCCAGCACCGCGACCACGCGGCCGTTCATGCTGGCGCGCAGCTTGCCGTCGCTGGCAGCGCCGTCGGCGCGGGTGGCGGCTTCGCGGCTGTGGTCCAGCACCAGCCAGGCGCGGCCGGCCAGGCCCAAGTGCAGCGTGGCGCCGTCGCGCTGCCACACCACGGTCTCGGCCAGGCCATCGACCAGCACCCGCGCACGGCCGGCGGTGGGGCTGGTGTCTTCGTGCAGCACCACCTGCAGCGCGTGTTCAACCAGGTGGCTGGCGCTGCCCAGCCTGGCGCTGAACGTGCGCGGCGCGGTCTGCACCAGCGCGCCATGCTGGGCCACACCGTCCAGCGCAAAGCGCTGCAGCATCGGCATGTGGTGGGCCAGCACGGTCGGCAATGCGCCCGCGCCG
>JANNMP010000671.1:0-14491 GCA_031398015.1 Burkholderiaceae bacterium | reverse complement strand
CCAACCTCGCCAGCGCCACCGTCTCGATCTCGGCCAACTATGCCAACGGCCAGGACGTGCTGGCCTTTGCCAACCAGAATGGCATCAGCGGCAGCTGGAGTGCTGGCACTGGCGTGCTGACGCTGACTGGTTCAGCAACCGTGGCGCAGTACCAGACGGCGCTGCGGTCGGTGACCTACGCCAACACATCCGACGATCCGAACACAGCGACGCGCACTGTGTCGTTTGTCGTCAACGACGGCACGGCCAACAGCAACACCGGCACGCGCGACATTGCGCTGACGGCAGTGAACGACGCGCCTGTCCTCAGCACGACCGGCAGCGCTCTGGCTTACACAGAGAACGCCGCCGCCACCGCCGTGGACAGTGGCTTGACTGTCACGGACGCAGACAGCGCCAACATCGCCAGCGCCACCGTTTCGATCTCGGCCAACTTTGCCAGCGGCCAAGACGTGCTGGCCTATGCCAACCAGAACGGCATCACCGGCAGCTGGAACGCCGGCACCAGCGTGCTGACGCTCAGCGGCAGCGCCACCGTGGCGCAGTACCAAGCGGCTCTGCGCAGCATCACCTACGCCAACACCTCCGACGACCCGAGCACCGCAACACGCACGGTCGCCTTCGTGGTCAACGACGGCACGGCCAACAGCAACAGCGCCAGCCGCGACATCGCGCTGACAGCGGTGAACGACGTGCCAGTCGTGACCACCACCGGCAGCATGCTGGCGTCCACCGAGAACGGCGCAGACGCCGCAGTGGATGCTGGCCTGACGCTGAGTGATGCCGACAGCGCCAACCTGGCTGGCGCGACCGTCAGGGTCTCAGCCAACCACGCCAGCGCAGAAGACACACTGGCCTTCAACAACCAGAACGGCATCACCGGCAACTGGAACGCCGGCACCGGGGTGCTGACGCTCAGCGGCAGCGCGACCGTGGCGCAGTACCAAGCCGCGCTGCGGTCAGTGACCTACGCCAACACCTCCGACGACCCGAGCACGGCAACCCGCACGGTCGCCTTCGTCGTCACCGACGGCACGGCCAACAGCAGCACCGGCACGCGCAACATCGCCATCACGGCCGTGAATGACGCACCGGTGCTCAGCCACACCAGCCTCGCGCTGGCCTACACCGAGAACAGCGCCGCAGCCGCTGTGGCTGACAGCCTGCTGATCAGCGACGCCGACCACAGCCAGTTGGCCGGCGCCATGGTGTCGATCAGCGCCGGCCATGCCAGCGGTGAAGACACGCTGGTCTTCAGCAACCAGAACGGTATCACCGGCAGCTGGAACGCCGGCACCGGCGTGCTCACGCTGTCGGGCAACGCCACGCTGGCGCAGTACCAGGCGGCGCTGCGCTCGGTGGCTTACGCCAACAGCTCTGACAACCCCAGCACCACCACCCGCGTGCTGGTCTTCAGCGTCAGTGACGGCAGCGCCGCCAGCGTCGGCGCAACCCAAGCCATTGACGTGACAGCGGTCAACGACGCGCCGCAGCTCTCCGGCGGCGGCGCCGCCCTGCAGGTGGCCGAGAACACCAGCGCCGTGACCACGCTCACATCGACCGACGGCGAAGGCGCAACGCTGGCCTACAGCATTGCCGGGGGCGCTGACGCGTCGCGCTTCATCGTCGATGCAACCAGCGGTGCGTTGCGCTTTGTTGCCGCGCCCAACTTCGAAGCGCCGGCCGATGCCGACCGTGACAACGTCTACCACCTCACGGTGCAGGTCTTCGACGGTGCGCTCAGCGGCAGCCAGGCCATGCGCGTGGTGGTGGCCAACGTCAACGAGGCGCCCGCACCGTTGGCCAATGTGCTGAGTTTGGCGGTGGCACCGGTGGCCGGCAGCCTGGTGGCCACGGTTGGCGCGGTCGATCCCGACAGCGGTGACGCCATGACCACCACGCTGGTCGACGACGGCGGTGGCCGTTTCGTCTTCGACGCTGCCACCGGCCGGGTGTTGGTGGCCCAAGGTGCCAAGTTCGATGCCGAGCAGCCGATGTCATTCGCGCTGCGGGTGCGTTTCAGTGACGAAGGCGGCCTGGGCCAGGATCAGCTGCTGGTGGTCACCGTGGCCAGGGCGGGCGTGTTGTCCAGGCCACCGGCCACGCTGCCGGCCAATGACAGCCTGGCCGGGCCTGACAAGGCGCAGGCCACAGCGGCGGCCGAGCCAGCTGCCGCCACGCCGGCCAGCGGCGCGGCCTTGGCGCCGGCCGCCGCTGCGCAGGCGCCGGTGCTGCGCACCGTGCCACCGCTGGCAGCCGACACCGGTGCCACTGCCGATCCTGCAGCCGCTGCCACCAGGCCGTCCGACAACGCCGACAACGCGGGCAACGCCGCCGCCGCCACGCCACAGCGGCCGATGCAGCGCGCGCTGTCGGCAGCGCAGTTTGCGGTGGCATCGCTGCCCGCAGGCGTGTTGTTCGAGCTGCGCACGGCAGATGCCGCCGGCCTGCCCGGTGCCGCCACCAGCCTGGCTGACTCGTTGTTGCGCAGCCTCACCCAGCTGCGCCGTGGCGATGTGGTCGAGGCCGATGCCACGCAGCACCTGGCCATGCCCGAGCAGCCGGCCCTGTCAGACAAGCTCGATGCCGCGCTGCGCGACCCGGTCAGCGTTGCCAGCATCGGCACCACCGCTGGTTTTGTGTGGTGGCTCACACGCGGCGGCGGCTTGCTCACGGCGATGTTGGCGGGTGTGCCGGCCTGGCGCCATGTGGATTTGTTGCCGGTGCTCGCTGGCGGTGACGATGGCGGTGAAGAAGACGCCGATCTTGCCGATACAGATGCCAGACCGGACGGCATCGGCGATCCGGACGACGCCACCGTGGCCGCGCTGTTCGACGGCGGCGGCGCCCGTGCCGCCCCACCTTCCTGACGTGTGATGAAACGCCCTGGCCCCTTGCTGAAGATGACATTTGCGCTTGTCGCCCTGTGCGGCACGCTGGTCATGTTGGCGGACCTGTTTTTCGGTGTGCTGCCCGACCGTGCGGCGCAGACGCAGGCGCTGCGCAAGAACTTTGGCGAGGCCCTGGCGGTGCAGGTGGCCACGCTGCTCGAAGGTGACGACCAGAACGCGCTGCGGCGCACGCTGGCCGGCGTGGTGCAGCGCAGCGACGGCGTGCTGTCGCTGGGCGTGCGCCGCGCCGACGGCCTGCTGGTGGCGCAGGCCGGCGCCCAAGCCGGCAGCCGGCTGGCCGACGTGCAACCGCGTGACCAGCTCAGCGTGGCGCTCAGCGCCGGCGGCAGACGCTGGGGCAGCGTCGAGATCCGCTTCCAGGGCGCACCCGGTGGTGCGTTGGGGCAATGGCTGCGCGAGCCGATGGTGGTGATGATGCTGTTCATCTCCGCCGCTGGCACGCTGGTGTTCAGCCTGTACATGCGCCGCGCGCTGCAGCACCTGGACCCGTCGTCGGTGATCCCTGAGCGGGTGCAGGGCGCTTTTGATGCCATGGCCGAAGGTGTGGCGGTGCTCGACGCACGCGGCCGGGTGCTGCTGGCCAACACCGCCTTTCGCAGCCTGCACAGCGGCGCTGGCGCATTGCGCCTGGGCCACACCCTGTCACTGCTGCCCTGGCTGCACAGCGCGCTGCCCTCTGACCCGGCCGCCCACCCCTGGGCTGCGGCCATGGCCAGCCGCACGCCAAACGCCGGCCACACGCTGGAGCTGGTGGACGGCCAGCGTGGCGACGGCGCCCAGGCCACACGCCGGCTGGTGGTCAATTGCGCGCCGATCACCGACGCCGGTGCCGGCGTGCGCGGCTGCCTGGTCACCTTCAACGATGTGTCGGCATTGCACCGCAGCAACCAGGCGCTGCTGGTCACGCTGGCCGAGCTGCAAGCCGCCAAGGACGAGGTGCAACGCAAGAACGACGAACTCAGACGCCTGGCCACGCGGGATCCGATGACGGCCTGCCTGAACCGGCGCGCCTTCAATGAGGAATTCGAGGCCCTGTTCCAGCAGGCGCGCGACAGCGCTGCGCCACTGGCCTGCGTGATGCTGGACATCGACCACTTCAAGAAGGTGAACGACAGCTTTGGCCATGCGGTGGGTGACCGGGTGATCCAGCAGGTGGCCAAGGCCCTGCACGCGGCGGCACGGCCGCAAGACCTGGTGTGCCGCTATGGCGGTGAGGAGTTCTGCGTCGTGCTGCCGGGCATGGGCCAGGTGCAGGCGCTGGCCTTTGCGGAAGGCCTGCGTGCGGTGGTGCAGCGCGACGGCGCGGCAGCGCTGCCCGACGTGCCGGGTCTGACCGTGCACATCAGCGTGGGGCTGGACATGCTGGGTGGTCGCCCGGGTGAGCGCCCCGGAGCAGGCGCAGCCACGCCGGCCGCACTGCTTGACCGCGCTGACCAGGGCCTGTACCGCGCCAAGCGCAGCGGGCGCAACCGGGTCTGCGTCTTCGAGGCCGAGGCCGACGCTGAGGCCGAGGTGCAGGGCGCCTGATCAGGCCGGTGCGCCGATGCGCACCACGATCTTGCCGGTCACCTCGCGCCGGGCCATCGCTGCCAGCGCCTCTTTGGCATCGGCCAGCGCGAACCGGGCACCGATGGCCGGGCGCAGCACACCGCCGGCAGCCAGGTGCGCCACCGCCGCCAGATGCTCGGCATGGTGGGCGGGGAAGTGGCGGCCGTATTCACCGGCGCGCACGCCCACCACGCTGAAACCCTTGATCAGCGGGCGGTTGCTGTCGATGCTGGCGATGCGCCCGCTGGCAAAGCCCAGCACCAGCAGGCGGCCGCCAAAGGCGGTGCAGCGTGCGCTTTCGTCGAACACGTCACCACCCACCGGGTCGGCCACCACATCGGCGCCACGGCCGGCGGTGGCGTCCAGCACCGCAGCGCGAAAGCCGCTGGACGGCAGCACCAGCACGCCCAACGCGGCCAGGTCGGCCAACCGGTCTGGCTGGCTGGCGGTGGCGATCACCCGCGCGCCCAGGTGCTGGCCGATCTGCACACACGCCTGGCCCACACCACCACGCGCGCCATGCACCAGCAGGGTCTCGCCGCGCTGCAGCCGGCCGATGCGCGCCAGCGCCACCCAGGCGGTGAGGCCGGTGACGTTGACAGCCGCCGCCTCGTCCATCGCCAGCGCCACCGGCAGTTGGCGCAGGCTGGCGCCGCTCACCACCAGGTGTTCGGCCAGCAGGCCATGTTTGCCACCCAGGCCCACCCGGTCGCCAGGCCGCCAGCCGCTGGCCGGGCCGGCAGCCAGCACCGTGCCGCTGCCTTCCATGCCCGGCAGATACGGCAGCGGCGGCTTGAACTGGTAGAGCCCCCGGGTCATCAGCAGATCGGGAAAGTTCAGCGCCACCGCCACCATGGCCACACACACGTCGGCGTCGCCCATGGCCGGCAGCGGCCAGCGGCGCAGCGCCAGGCCGCTGAGGTCGTCGCTCAGGTGTTCACACACGAGGGCCAGGGTGTCGGTGGGGGCAGCGGTCATGGGCCCATGCTAAGTGCGCCAGCCAGCCTAAGCAGCGTTGCCGCCGGGGGCTACAGTGCGCTGGCCAACCATGACCGACACCAACGCACCCACCGCTGCTGGCGCCACAGCCGGCGCCGCACGCCCCGTACCGCACCCGCTGCCCAACCCACGCCATGTGGCGCGCCTGCCGCCGGGCACCAATCTGGACGACTTGCACCGCATCCGCAGCGCCGCCTACCAGTTGCCCCAGGTGGTGGCTGCGCATGATTTGCCGGCCGACCTGGTGGCCGAGCATGCCAGCGACGCCGATGAGCGCCTGGACGCGCTGGGCCTGCTGCTGCTGCAAAAGGGTGTGCCCGGCCAGCGCCCCAGCCGCTGGCTGGCGCCCACGCTGATCGGCTCTGCGCTGCAGCATTTGGCGGCGGTGGGCACCGGCCCCAAACTGCGCGCGCTGATGGCCGAGCGCAGCGCGGTGCTGGAGTCACTGGCCATCAGCCGTGCCGGCCCCGCCATCTGGGAGCGCCAGGCCAGCGAGCCCATCACCCTGGCGCAACAAGGCTGGCGCATCGACGTCAAGCACCTGCAGCCGCTGGACGCCGGCGCGGTGTGGCGCTTCTACCGTGACGGTGACCAGCCGGCACTGCTGGCCGCCCTGCAGCCCGCATTGCAGCCCGCATTGCAGCCAAACACCGCCTGGCCACATGCAGCGGCGCTGCAGGCCACGCTGGACACCCTGGTGGCCCAGGCCGGTGACATCAACCCGGCGCGCATCAGCAGCCTGCTGCCCGGCCTGCAGGCCGAATGCAGCACACCGCAGCCGCTGGACGCACTGCGCGCCGCCTGCAGCCGGGCACTCGACCGCTGGGCCAACCGCGTCAATGAGCTGGACACGCTGGACGACCTGAGCAGTGCACTGGCCTTTGGCGGCTACCCCGACAGCTTCAAGACCGCGCGCCGCGCCAACCGCCAGGTGACGCTGTTCGTCGGCCCGCCCAACAGCGGCAAGACCCACCAGGCCTTCGAGCGCCTGGCCACCGCCGAGCGTGGTGCCTACCTGGCGCCGCTGCGCCTGCTGGCGCTGGAAGGGCGTGACCGGCTGATGGCGCGCGGCGTGCCGTGCAGCCTGCGCACCGGTGAAGAATTCGCGCCTGTCGACGGCGCCCGTGTCGTCAGCAGCACCATCGAGATGATGGGCAGCAGTGAGCTGATCGACGTGGCCGTGATCGACGAAGCGCAGATGGTGTTCGACCCCTGGCGCGGCTGGGCCTGGACCCAGGCCATCGTCGGCGCACCGGCGCGTGAGCTGCTGATCATCTGCTCGGCGTATGCCGTACCAGCAATAGAGACCCTGCTCGGCCTGTGTGGTGAGCGCTGCGAGGTGCGCCATTTCGAGCGCATGCAGCAGGTGCAGCTGTTGCCGGCGGCGGTGCCGATTGCCAACCTCAAGCTGGGCGACGCGGTGGTGGCGTTCAGCCGCAAGGACGTGCTGATGCTGCGCGACCAGGTGTCGGACAACGGCAAGAGCGTCAGCGTGATCTACGGCGCCTTGCCACCCGAGGTGCGGCGCCGCGAGGCAGAGCGCTTTGCCAGCGGCCAGACCGAGGTGCTGGTGGCCACCGATGCCATCGGCATGGGCCTGAACCTGCCGATCCGCCGGGTGCTGTTTTCCACGCTGACCAAGTTCGACGGCACCACCGACCGCACGCTGGACGAAAGCGAGGTGCACCAGATTGCCGGCCGCGCCGGGCGCTACGGCATCCATGAAGAGGGTTTTGTCGGCGTGCTGGCCGAGGCCGAGCCCGGTGCGGCGCGCGTGCTGCGCGACTTGCTGGCGCTGCAGCCCCGCGCGCCGCGCCATTTCAAGGCACCGGTGGCGCCCAACTGGTGGCATGTGGAGACCATCGCTGCCAAGCTGGACAAGCGCAAGCTGCGTGATGTGCTGGGCGTGTTTGTCGAGCAGCTGACGTTGGACAACGCCCACTTTGCGGTGGCCGAGCTGGCGCAGATGCTGGAGATTGCCGGCCACCTGGACGAGCGTGCTGCGCCGCTCGACCTGCGCGAGCGCTTCTTGTACGCCCAGGCGCCGGTGGACACCCGCACCGACCAATTGATGCAGCAGTTCCTGGGCTGGACCGAGCGCCATGCCTGGGACGGCACGGCCGGCGAGCCGGGCTTCCTGCACGATGTCAGCGAACACAGCCGGCTCGACCGCATGGAGCAGACGCTGCGCGCCTGCACGCTGTGGCTGTGGCTCGACCAGCGCTTTGCCGGCGTGTTTGGCTACGTGGACGAGGTGCTGGCGCAGCGTGAACGCTTGAACGACGGCATCGCCAGCCAGCTGCGCGCGCGGCGGCCGTTGTGGCAGGTGCGGCAGGGCCGGCCAGGTGGCGCTGGCGGTGGCGGCCCGCGCGGGCGCAGGCGGTAAGCGCCCAGGCCTGGGCCTGCGCCGCCATGGCGCTGCCCCGGCCTGCGGCGTAAGCTGGTGGCTTGATCGGCTGCAGGTGATCGACATGGCTGCCTTGCCAGTGTTCCCCGGTTTGTGGCGCGCACTCGCCACCACCGTTTTGTCCGCTGCCCTGGCTGGCTGCGCCACAACGCCGCCGCCGACGCCGCAGGTGCTGCTGCACGACGCCTTGTTCAACCACCCGCCTGCGCCGCCCGAGGCCACCCAGGTGATGGCCTTGAGCCCGGCCATGCATGATCATGTGCAGGCGCTGCGCCAGCGGGTGCGCCGCTCGGCCGATCTGCCGCTGGCCTTTGCCGAGTCCTTGTACCGCCCGGCCGGCCGGTCCCCAGGCCTGGGCGCCGGCCTGCAGCTCGACTACGACGCCAGCACCACCCGCAACGCCGCCCAGGCATTCGAGGCCCGCGCCGGCAACTGCCTGTCGCTGGTGGTCATGACGGCAGCGATGGCGCGCGCGCTGGGCCTGGAGGTGGGCTTCCAGAGCGTGCACAGCGACGACGTGTTCCGCAGCGAGGCCGACCTCACGCTGCGCACCGGCCATGTCAACCTGACGCTGGGTGAGCGTGGCCCGCGCATACCGGGCCAGCAAGCGACCACCGCCGTGGCGCGCCAGCGCCTGGTGATCGACTTTCTGCCGCAGGCCTCAGCCGCCGCGCTGCCGGCAGAGGCCATCGATGAAGCCCGGGTGCTGGCGATGTTCATGAACAACCGGGCGGTCGAATCGCTGTTGGCGCGCGCGCCCGCCACTGCCTATGCCTGGGTGCGCGAGTCGCTGCGCGCCGACCCCGGCTTCTGGGCTGCCTACAACACACTGGGTGTGGTCTACCAGCGTGCCGGCCACCTGGACGCGGCCGCAGCCGCTTTTGAGCAGGTGCTGCGGCACGACCCGCAACTGGTGGCGGCGATGGCCAATCTGGCCGCTGTGCGCCAGGCCCAGGGCCGCAGCGACGAGGCCGCGTTGTGGACCAGCCGCCGCCTGGCGCTGGAGCCGTACCCGCCGCTGCACTTTCTGCGGCTGGGCCAGGTGGCGCTGGCCAGCGGCAATTACGGCCTGGCGCGGCAGCACTTCCGGCGTGAACTGCGCTTGCAGGACCAGTCGCACGAGGCCTGGCTGGGCCTGGCGCAGGTGCATGCGGCCCTGGGTGAGCTGGCCGAGGCTGAACAGGCGCTGCAGCAAGCGCTGGCAGCCAGCAGCAGCGGCGCTGAGCGGGCGCGCTACGCCGGCAAGCTGGGCACGCTGCGCTCGGCAGTCATGCATTGAGCGGTTGCCAGCGGCGCCGCCATGCTCAGCGGCTGTGCAAGGTCATGCTTGACAGCGTGGCGCCAAGGTCACTGCCCGGCGCAGGCGCGCTGGCGGCCTTGTCGGCGGCGGCTGGCTCGGCGCTGCCGGCGGTCGGTCGGGCGGGGAGGCTGGCGTCGGGGTTGCCGGCGGCTGCCGGCAGTGGCCGGCGCATCGCCACGCCCACCGTCAGGATGTCGATCACCAGCAACTGCAGGATGCGGCTGACCATCGGCACCTGGGTGCTGGCGTCTTCGACATGATCAACCGCCAGCACGGTGTGGGCCTTGCGCGCCAGCGGGCTCTGGCTGGCGGTGATGGCCACCACCGCCGCACCGCGTGCGCGTGCCACGTCGGCCACCTCCAGCAGCTCGGGCAGGCGCCCGGCGCTGCTGATCACCACCGCCACGTCGCCCGGCTGCAGCACCGCTGCGGCCAGCGCCTGCAGCCGCGGCTCGGTGTAGGCCGCGCTGGCAATGCCGAAGCGCAAAAACTTGAACTGCGCGTCCACCGCCACGCCGCCGTACTGGCCCACGGTGTAGAACTCCACCCGCCGGGCCTGCACCAGCAAGTCGATGGTGCGGTCGATCATGTCGCGGTTGAGCTGGCTGCGCATCTGCAGGATGGCGCTGGCGCTGTTGCCCAGCACCTTGCTGCCCAGCTCCAGCGATGAATCGTTGTCGGTCACCTGCACATGGGTGATGGGCATGGTGCCGGTCAGGCCCGAGGCCAGGCGCAGCTTGAAATCACTCAAGCCCTCGCAGCCCAGGCTGCGGCAGAAGCGGATCACCGTGGGCTGGCTGACCCGCGCCGCGCGGGCGATCTCGACGATGGGCAGGCTGAGCAGCGCCCGCGGCTGCGCCAGCACCTGCTGCGCCACGCGCAACTCGGCCGGTGACAGCTCGCTGCAGGCGCGGCGGATCTGCGCCAGGATCGCCGAGCCCGGCGCCTGCTGCAGCGCCTTGAGCTGTGAATCCAGGATCGCCGAGGCGCCGATGAAGGTGGCCTGCTCGGCCGTGATCACCGACGTGGGGATGGCCGCCAGCCAGCGGCTGAAGCGTCCCTTGTCCTCGAAGCGGCGGCGAAACGGCGAGCGGTCGAAATGCGCGCCCAGGCGCGGCACGATGCCCCCGCCGATGTAGATGCCGCCCAGCGCGCCCAATGTCAGCGCCAGGTTGGCGGCCGCCGTGCCCAGCATGGCGCAGAACACATCGATGGTGTCCACACACACGGCGCAACTGCCGGCCAGTGCGCGGCGGGTGATCTCGGGTGCGTCGAGTGCCTCGGCGCGCACGCCGGCATGGGCGGCCAGCGCCTGGTGCATCAGCGCCAGGCCGGGGCCCGACAACAGGCGCTCGAACGACACATGGTCAAACTGCTGCCAGGCGTGGCGCAGCACCACCAGCTCACGCTCGTCGCGCGGCGAAAAGCTGGTGTGCCCGCCTTCGCTGCCCAGCGACACCCAGCCGTCGCCGGCCGGGATCAGCCCCGACACGCCCAGCCCGCTGCCCGAGCCAAGCAGGCCGACCACGCTCTTGGCCACCGCCTTGCCGCCGCCCACCTGGCGCACGCCGCTGGCGTCGAGCCGGGGCAGTGACATGGCCAGCGCGGTGAAATCATTGACCACCAACAGCGTCTCCAGCCGCAGCTGCTGGCGCATCTGCTCGATGGAGAACTCCCAGTGGTAGTTGGTCATGCGCACCCGGTCGCCGTCCACCGGGTTGGCAATCGCCACCACCGCATGCGCCACGGGCATGCCGCCAGGCAGGCTGTCGATGTAGGCGCGCACTGCGGCATGGAAGTCAGCATGCGCTGCGCAGCGCAACGACACCGGCATGCCAAATCGCCCAGGTGCGGTTTCGAGCACAAACCGGGCATAGGTTCCGCCGATGTCGGCGATCAGCCGAGGGGGATGGTCCAGTGCCATGCGGTGTCTGTCCACGGCAGGACGCAGCGCTGCGCGCGGGATCCGGTGGGTGCAATTTAGTATTGCACAGCGTGTAGCCAAACTACATCAACCAGCGCAGCCTCGCCGAACGCAGCTCGGTGTTTGCCCGACATTTTCCAACGACGAAATCGATTGCAGTTGGACAGACGGCCGTTGCACGCCGCGCCTCAGGGTTTGTGTCTGCTTGGCAACCGATCTAGTTTTAGTACAGACTCGCGCCACTTTTTTCACCAGTCCAGCCCGGCACAGGGCAGCGCCACGCCGTGGCAGCAGCCGGCTGGCGTTGACAAGCCCGAGGAGACATTGCCATGAAGAGTTTTGCACCGACGCGCCGCATGGCGCCTGGTCTGCTGTTTGGCTTGCGGCCGGTGGCCGCTGGCTGCGCCTTGCTGCTGCTGGGCGCCGCCGACATGGCGCTGGCCCAGCAGGCCCAGCAGCAGGTGACAGTGACCGGCATCCGCCGCGGCATTGAAAGCGCCATCTCGGTGAAGAAGAACGCCGACGGCATCGTCGAGGCGGTGTCGGCCGAAGACATCGGCAAGCTGCCCGACAGCAGCATTGCCGAATCGATCGCCCGCCTGCCCGGTGTGTCAGCCCAACGTGTGGCCGGGCGGGCCCAGGTGATCAGCGTGCGGGGCCTGTCGCCCGACTTTTCCACCAGCTTGCTCAACGGCCGCGAGATGGTGAGCACCGGCGACAACCGCAGCGTCGAGTTCGATCAGTTTCCGTCGGAGCTGTTGAACAGCGTGGTGGTCTACAAGACACCCGATGCCGGCCTCATCGGCCAGGGCCTGTCGGGCACGCTGGACATGCAGACCATCCGGCCGCTGAACTTCAGCAGCCGGGTGGTGGCGTTGAATGCCCGCGGCCAGCGCAACAGCCTGGGCTCGGCCGCCAACGCATCGGCCGACGGCAAACGCTTCAGCGCCAGCTATGTTGACCAGTTCGCCAACCGCACCCTGGGCCTGACGCTGGGCTTTGCGCACCTGACAACGCCGATCCAGGAGAACCAGGTCGGCCTGTACGAGCCCTGGCAGGCCATCGGCGCAGGCTGGCGGCCGGGCGTGGCTGCAGGCACCTTCTACTCCGACGGCATCAAGGCGCTGCGCCGCACTGGCAAGACCGAGCGTGACGGCCTGATGGCCACGCTGGAGTACCGCCCCAACAAGAGCTGGACCAGCGTGCTCGACGTCTACCACACCGAGGCCAAGCAGGTGGACACGGCCAACCAGATGGAAGTGCACATCGGTGACTACAACGGCGGCTTCGCGCGGCTGGACGTGACCGGCACCGTGGTCAATGCCAACAACACCTTCACTGGTGGCAATGCCGGCAATGTCTACCCGCTGGTGCGCGGCATGTACAACCAGCGCAAGGACAAGATCGACGCCATCGGCTGGAACAACAAGTTCACGCTGGCCGGCGTGGCCTGGACCGCCGACCTGAGCTACAGCAAGGCCACCCGCCAAGAGCTGAACCTGGAGAACAACACCCAGCTGACGCCGTCACCGCAGCTGGACACGCTGGTGCTGGACATCCGCAAGGGCAGCTTCTCGCAGATGAACCCAGGGCTCGACTACGCAGACCCGACCAGGCTGTTCCTGCGCAACACCATCTACGGCTCGGGCTACGGCAAGGTGCCCAGCGTCAATGACGAGCTCACCGGCTTCAAGCTGACCGGCACGGTGCCGGCGCCGGCCATGTTGGGCAAGCTGTTCTCCGACCTCGACTTCGGCCTCAACTACGCCGACCGCTCGAAGAAGAAGCGCCAGCCCGAGGGCAACATCAACGTCGGCGCCCAGGGCGACACGGCGATCGCCGCTGACCTGCAGTACGGCCTGGTCGATCTGGGCTTTGCCGGCGCCGGCATGGTGCCGTCGTGGAATGTGCCGGCGGCCGTGGCGCGCTACATGACATTCGCGCCCAGCGCCATCGCTTTCCCGTACCTGGTGGCCAAGGCCTGGGACGTGACCGAGAAGACCACCACCGCCTATGCCAAGGGCATCATCGACAGCCAATGGGGCGGCATCAATGTGCGCGGCAACGTGGGCCTGCAGTTGCAGCGCACCGAACAGTCGTCCACCGCCGTGCGGCTGACCGACGGCGCCAACCCCAAGCCGGTGACCGACGGCAAGACGGTCACCGACGTGCTGCCCAGCCTGAACCTGGCCTTCGGCCTGGCCGATGACCAGACCGTGCGCCTGGCGCTGGCCAAGCAGGTGGCCCGCCCGCGCGTGGACCAGCTGCGCTCGGCGCTGGAGTTCGGCGTGGGCGACAACCCCAACGTCGGCGGCTTTCGCGAGCCGGGCGCCAGCGGCGGCAACGCCAAGCTCGACCCGTGGCGTGCGCTGGCCTTCGACCTGTCGTACGAGAAGTACTTCGGCAACCGCGCCTACATGGCCGCCACCTACTTCTACAAGGACCTGCGCAGCTACATCTACACGCAGAAGATCTCCAACTACGACTTCTCGGCCTTCATCGGCGATGCCAAGCCGATCTTCGACGCCAACGGCCAGCCGGTGCCGGTGCAGCCGCTGGGCACCTACACCGCACCGTACAACGGCAAGGGCGGCAAGCTGCAGGGTGTGGAGCTGTCGGCATCGCTGCCGCTGCGCATGCTGAGCCCGGCGCTGGACGGCTTCGGCATCGTGGCCAGCGCCAGCTTCAACGACAGCAACATCGCGATCAAAGACCCGGAGAGCGCCAACAGCGTGGGCGCGGGCAACATCGCGCTGCCCGGCCTGTCCAAGCGCACCACCAACCTCACGGCGTACTACGAGCGTGGCGGTTTCGAGTTCCGCATCAGCCAGCGCAAGCGCAGTGATTTCATCGGCGAGATCGGCAACTTCAACGGCAACCGCACGCTGCGTTATGTGGTCGGTGAAAGCATCCTCGACGCGCAAGTGGGCTACACCTTCAATGAAGGCAGCTTGAAGGGCCTGGGCTTGCTGCTGCAGGTGAACAACCTGACCGACTCGTCTTATCGGACCTACTTCGCCGGCAGCAAGGACCGTCCGCTCGAGCACACCAAGTGGGGTCGCAGCTACCTCATCGGCGCGAACTACAAGTTCTGAGTTCTGCAACAGACCGGCAACGGGCCTCGTCGCTGGTGCGGCGAGGCCATTTTTCTGTCGGCCCAGCAGGCGCGGCGGTCGATCGTCATGCGCTGACGCGCCGCCTCACTCTTGGTTGAAGTTTGAGCGGGCAGCGCTCAAATTGCGAGCGTCGCTCGGCGGCGGGTGAATCAGGCTGCGACAGCCTGGCGCTGCTCGCGCAGAAAGGGCCGGTCGATCTGGTCGGCGAGCAAATCAATGTCTCGGGCCGTTACGCCGGCAGCGACGAAATGCGCGCGCCAACCGTCCACCACCTGCGCGACTTCG
>JANNMP010000661.1:0-1543 GCA_031398015.1 Burkholderiaceae bacterium | reverse complement strand
TCAACGTCTACCTCGATGAGGCTGCCAGCTGGGGCGTGGCAGCGCTGGAGCGCGCGGCCCAGGGCCTGACCTGCCAGACGGCGGTGCACATCTGCTACGGCTACGGCATCCAGGCCAACCTGGCCTGGAAGCAGACGCTGGGCAATGAATGGCGCCAGTACGAAACAGTGTTCCCGGCGCTGGCGGCCAGCAGCATCGGCCAGGTCAGCCTGGAATGCATCCACAGCAAGGTGCCGGCCGAGCTGATGGCGCTGCTGGCCGGCAAAGACGTGATGGTGGGCGTGATCGACGTGGCCAGCGACACCATCGAAACGCCCGACGACGTGGCCGACACCATCGGCCGCGCGCTGCAGTTCGTGCCCAAGAACCGCTTGATCGCCTGCACCAATTGCGGCCTGGCGCCGATGCAGCGCGCGGTGGCCGAGGCCAAGCTGCGCGTGCTGGCCCAGGGCGCGGCGCGGGCGCGCCAGCGCTACGGCTGAGCAGGCATCAGCGGGCCAGGCGCCGGTAGGCCATCAGCAGCCAGCCCACCAGGCTGGCCGCGCCCAGCAGGCCAAAGAACCACAGCAGCAGCGGCGTGGCGGCATGGCTGCTGGTGCGGCCCAACAGCCAGGTGACGAAGAAGAAGAACACCGACACCGCGAACAGGCCGATCAGGTTGTTGGTGCGGTGCAGGTCGGTTTCTTGGGCAGTGCGTGGTGGCATGGCGGTGGGCCAGGGGCGGCCTGGCAAGGTGTGGCCACAGGGAGTGTCTCAGCCTTGCCGCGCGGCTCAGCCGGGGTGCAAAGCCAGGTGCGCTGCCCCTCGAAAATCGGTGGGTGCTGCCTCGCCCCTGCGTGCGGCCTTTGCAAGCGCCGGCCCATGCTGCATGTCGGCGGGGTGGAAGACCACTGGCTTGCCCAGCGCGCGTGCGGCCAGCAGTTCGTCGCGCGCGATCTCGCCGCCGCCGATGGCCACCAGGCGGCTGCTCACCTCCACCATCGCCTGCGAGGTGGGCGACAGCACCGCCGGCATGCCGGCAGCAGCCGGCAACAGGCCGCCCCAGCTGGCATCGGCAATGAAGAACACATGGTCCACGCAGGGCGACAGCGCCACCTGCTGTGTGCGCGCCTGGGTCGAGACGATGCCCAGCGTGGTGAAGCCGCGCTGCTTGGCCAGCGCATAGACCGCGCCGATGCCCTCGGCGGTGGCGCCGATGTTCACCAGCACCTGGGCCGGGTCCAGCGCGTCGAGCGTGCGTGATGCCAGCGCCAGCATCGCGGCCTGGTCCTCATAACCGGCACCTGAATAACCGGCAAAGCTCAGCACCTGGCGCCGCTGGGCCTGCACAAAGGCCACCACAGCGGCGCTGTCAGCGTTGTGCTGCACCGGCGCGCTGCCGCAGCCGGCCTGGGCCGCAGCGGCCAGCGGCAGGGCTGTGGCCAGGCTGAACAACAGGCGCTCGATGGTGTGCATGGCAACGGCCCTTGGCATGTGCTGGCACGCGGCGTGGCCAGGCAATGGCCAGCAGTGTGACGCAGCGCACAGGGCCCGGCCGCAGCGG
>JANNMP010000655.1:0-2999 GCA_031398015.1 Burkholderiaceae bacterium | reverse complement strand
CGCTGGCTTGCCGCCGATCAATTCCACCAGGCCGTCGTAACGGCCGCCGCCGCACAGCGTGCCCTGGGCGCCAAGTGCTGGCGTGATCCACTCGAACACGGTGTGGGTGTAGTAGTCCATGCCCCGCACCAGGCGTGGGTTGACGGTGTATGGCTGGCCCACCGCCGCCAGCGTGGCGCGCACCGCGTCGAAGTGCTTCAGCGAGGCCTCGCCAAGAAACGCCATCAGCTGCGGCGCGGCATTCACCAGCGCCTGCATCGCCGGGTTCTTGGTGTCGAGGATGCGCAGCGGGTTGCTGTGCAGGCGGCGCCTGGCTTCGGCGTCCAGCAGGTCGGCATGGGCTTCGAGGTGGGTGATCAACGCGGCGCGGTGGGCGCGGCGCTCATCGGGCAGGCCCAGGCTGTTCAACTCCAGCCGCACATCGGCCAGGCCCAGGTCACGCCACAGGCTGCGCGCCATCAGGATCACCTCGGCATCGGTCTCGGGGCCACCGAAGCCCAGCGCCTCGACGCCCACCTGGTGGAACTGGCGGTAGCGGCCCCGCTGCGGCCGCTCATGGCGGAACATCGGGCCGATGTAGTAGAGCCGCTTGCCACCGTCATAGAGCATCGAATGCTCGATGGCCGCGCGCACCACGCCGGCGGTGTTCTCGGGGCGCAGCGTCAGCGCATCGCCGTTCATGCTGTCGGTGAAGGAGTACATCTCCTTTTCGACGATGTCGGTCACCTCGCCCAGGCCACGCACGAACAGCGGCGTCGGCTCGACGATGGGCGTGCGGATGTTCTGGTAGCCGTAGCGCTGCATCAGCGCGCGCAGCTTGTCTTCCAGCCACTCCCAGCGCCGGGAGTCCGGCGGCAGGATGTCGTTCATGCCTTTGACGGCTTGCAAGGGGTCGGCCATGGCGGATGGTGGGCCCGGTGGCCGGGCCGCGTCTGTCTTGGGGTGTCGGGCAGTGCCATTGGCACTGCGCTCAGGTTCAGCGCTGGCGCGGCAGCGTCAATGGGCGGCAGTCACCGCGCCGAAACGGCGTTCGATGTAAGCCTCGACGATCTGGTGGAACTCTTGCGCGATGCCCTCGCCGCGCAGCGTCATCGCCTTCTGGCCGTCGATGAACACCGGCGCGGCCGGCGCCTCGCCGGTGCCGGGCAGGCTGATGCCGACGTCGGCGTGTTTGCTCTCGCCCGGGCCGTTGACGATGCAGCCCATCACCGCCACTTTCATGTTCTCGACGCCCGGGTACTTGGCCTTCCACACCGGCATCATGGCGCGCAGGTGGTCGTCGATCTGCTTGGCCAGCTCTTGGAAGGTGGTGCTGGTGGTGCGGCCGCAGCCGGGGCAGGCCGTCACGCTGGGGTTGAAGTGGCGCAGCCCCAGGCTCTGCAGGATTTCCAGCGCCACTGCCACCTCTTGGGTGCGGGCCTCGCCAGGCTGGGGCGTCAGGCTCACGCGGATGGTGTCGCCAATGCCCTGCTGCAGCAGCTGGCCCAGCGCCACCGCCGAGGCCACCGTGCCCTTGGTGCCCATGCCGGCTTCGGTCAGGCCCAGGTGCAGCGGGTAGTTGCAGCGCTGCGCCAGTGCCTGGTAGACGGTGATCAGGTCCTGCACGCCGCTGACCTTACAGCTGATGATCACCTGGCCGGGCGCCATGCCCAGCTCTTGGGCCCAGTCGGCCGACTGCAGCGCCGACTGCACCAGCGCCTGGTACATCACCTGCTTGGCGTCCCAGGGTGCGGCCAAACGGGCGTTGTCGTCCATCATCTGGGCCAGCAGCTCCTGGTCGAGGCTGCCCCAGTTCACACCGATGCGCACCGGTTTATCGTGGCGCAATGCGGCCTCGACCATGGCGGTGAACTGGCGATCACGCTTGTGGCCCTTGCCCACGTTGCCGGGGTTGATGCGGTACTTGCTCAGCGCCGCCGCGCAGGCCGGGTGCTCGGTCAACAGGGTGTGGCCGTTGTAGTGGAAGTCACCGATCAGCGGCACGTCGATGCCCATGCGGTCGAGCTGCTCGCGGATGTGCGGCACGGCCTGGGCGGCCTCGGGCGTGTTCACCGTGATGCGCACCATCTCGCTGCCGGCCATCGCCAGCTCCTTGACCTGGATCGCCGTGCCGATGACATCCACCGTGTCGGTGTTGGTCATGCTCTGCACCCGCACTGGCGCGTCACCACCCACGGTCACCACCCGGCTGCCCCACACCACCCGGGCCTGCAGCGAGCGGCGCGCCAGCGGCAGCGCCGGCGGAATCAGCGTCAACGCGTCAGGTGTTGTCATGGCAATGTGAGGTTGGCAATGTTGTCGCGGTTGGCGCTGACCAGTGGCACCGGCTGGCCGCGAAACCGCAGCTCGGTGCCCTGGACATTGCCGATTCTCAGGCGAACCGGCAGCACGGGCACCAATTCCACCGTTTCGCCTGCTGGCACGACGCGTGCCATCAGCGTCTGGCCGCTGCCGTCGGTGGCCTGCACCCAGGTGGCTTGCATGGCGCGCAGCACCAGCACATCAGCGGCCGATGCCGCCGGCGCGGGCGCTGCGGCAGGCTCGGCCACCACAACCGGCTGTGCCACCACCATTGCCGACGCCGCCATGCCGGCAAGCGCCGGTGTCACCGCCTCGCCTGCCAGCGCTGGGCCGCTCAGCATCGCAGCGCTGGGCGGCATCACTGGCACGGCGGCGCCGTCGGTGCGGCCCAGCGTGGGCAACAGGCCGCCCTGGCTGGGCACCAGCACAAACGCCGCGGCCGCCAGCAGCAGCAGGCCCACCAACCACAGCACCGGCCGGCGCCAGGGCATCCAGTCGGCCGCTTCACCCTGCCCGGCACGTTCTCGAAACGGCGTGTTCAGCCCCGAATCCACCCGCTCCAGGCTGCCCGGTGGCGCGCCGGGCAGCAGCGCCAGCACCGGCGCCGGGTCGGTTTTCAACACCCGGCAGACGGTCAATGCCAGTGCGCGGGCAAAGGTGGCGTCCAGCAGCTCATGGGTGCGGCCGGCCTCCAGCGC
>JANNMP010000630.1:0-2455 GCA_031398015.1 Burkholderiaceae bacterium | reverse complement strand
ACGGCATCATCGTCATCGACGAGCCCGAACTGCATCTGCACAAGTCAGTTCAAGCTCCTCTTTGGGCCGAAGTTGAGCAACTACGTCCAGATTGCCTGTTCGTCTACCTCACGCATGACGTCGACTTTGCCGTGGCCCAAGAAGGCGCCCAACGTGTTTGGCTCAAGTCTTATGACGGGACGTCTTGGGATTGGGAGCTTATCGATGACAAGGACGACCTCCCGGATGACCTATTGATTGAAGTCTTGGGCAGCCGCAAGCCTGTTGTCTTCGTCGAGGGCGTAAACGGCAGTCACGACGTCTCGCTTTATCGGGAGATTCTCTCTGGATTTCTGGTGATCCCTCGCGGCAGCTGTGACCAGGTCATACAAGCGGTTCGCGCTCTTAGGGCGAACAGTCAGCTCCACCACCTGCAGGTCTACGGGCTCATCGACCGCGACCGGCGCACATTGCCTGAGATCGCAGCGCTGCAGAACGACAACATCTATAGCCTAGACGTGGCAGAGGTCGAGAACCTTTTCTGCACCCAAGAGGTTCTGGCAATTGTGAGCACCCGCTTGGCTCGTGACGCTGCAACCGACCTCAAACAGGCCAGCGCCCAAGTTTTCAAGCAGTTGAGTACCGAACTCGAAACCCAGGTCTCGCTGCGGGTCATCGCGGAAGTGAAGTTCAAGCTCAATTGCATCGATGCGTCGGCCAGGGGGGTTCCCGCCCTCTCCGCAGCATTGCAACAACTGACCCAGGGCATCAATATTCCTGCCCTGTACGCTCAGTTCGACGGTGAATTCCAGACTGTCATTGGCGCGACTGACTATCGAGGATTGCTGCGCCTGTACAACCGCAAGTCTCTGCCGAATCAGATCGGAAACGCGTTGGGACTGAAGGCGGGAGAGCTCGCCGAACTCGTGGTTCGCCTTTCGCGAACTGATGCGCGCTTCGCTGTCTGTGCCGCCATCAAACCATACCTCGGCGCCTTTGCACCCCTTGTGGCTTGATCCGAACGCAACCTGTTGCGGACGACTGCTCCTGGCCGAATCCCCCCCCGCTGCGACCGGCCGGTATCTGGCCGCTCAACTCGACCGACCGCCACTGGCAGCGTGACGCAATGTGGCAGGCAGCCACGCTGCAATTTGCCGCATGGATCGGTCGGTTCGGCTTGTGCAGCAGGCAGCAGCCGTTGCGCCGTCAGAAATCCCAGCTGAACCGGTCCTGCCCATGCACGAGCAGCACCGTGCTGCGGCTGGTCTTGCAGTGCCAGGTCTGCTGTGGCATCGGTTCACTGGCACTCAACGCCTCTGGGGACAACACAGCGGCGCACAGGCCAGGCGGTTCAGCGTCACGGTCACGCACCGATTCATAGCGAATCCAGCCCACGCCGCGCTCGCGCGCTGCATCGGCCAGCGCTTGCGTCGCACCGTAGTCACTGCCGTGCGTCCAGGCTGAGCGGCCGGCATCCCAAGGCGCGCTGCCCAGGTCGATGGCCAAACCCTGCACCTGGGCCTGAAAGAACGTGTGCTCAGTGTGCAGCGCTTGCGACACCAGCCCCGCGCTGTCCATCAGAAAGCGCCAGCGCCAGTACGCCACCTCGGCACAGGCCGTGCGCAGCGTGGCCGCGCCGTACCACAGGCCCAGCGTGCCGGCGTGCCGGAACCGGCTGCCATGCGCCGGGCGGTAGCGGAACGGCGTGCTCAGCAGCCAGTGCTTTGGCGCCGCAGCGGCCGGCAGCGGCGGCTTGCTGCGCTCCAGGATGCGTTCGAGTTCGGCCTGTTCGTCCAGCGTGTCGACCAGGCGCATGGTCGAGACCACATGCTGGGCCTCGACGCCGCGCCAGGCGGCCATGGCCAGGTGGGCCGTGCCCACACCCAGCCAGGCAGGGTCCCACGCGGCTTGCATCAGGCCGGCGCGCGCATGCCGTCCAGGTAGGCCAGCGTGGCCACCAGGCCCTCGGCACGTTCGATCAGTTGCAGCGGCACGCCGGCCAGGGCCTGGTTGTGGCTCTTCATCCAGGCCAGGCGCTTCTGGTCGTCATTGCCCACCAGCGCGTCCAGTGAGCGGAACACCCGCACCAGCAGCGCCGCCAGCTCACCTTCTTTTGACGCCGGGTTCAGCGGCCGGCCGGCATGCAGCACGCGCGACACCGTGGGCTCGCTCAACCCGATCACCCGCGCCAGCGCGGCACCGCTCAGGCCCAACAGCACGGCGGCACGGGCGGTGGCCTTGGCCAGCACGGCACCAGGGTCCAGCCTGGGGTTCGGTTCGGGCAGGATTTGCAATCTAGCTGTCATGGGAAAGAAAACTAACACGTTGTTTCGTTTTTGTCCACTTCAGCCCGCATTGCACGGAGCTGTGCAGGTGGGATTGCCCGCTGCCGCCAGCGCGGCTGCATGGGCACCATGCAGCGACCCCCGCCACGAACCCAGCCACGAACCCCACCATGCCACCCCTGCTGCACGCC
>JANNMP010000573.1:0-14842 GCA_031398015.1 Burkholderiaceae bacterium | reverse complement strand
ACGGTGGCCATCGAGCAGCGGCTGAGCCGGGGCGGCCGCAAGAGCACCGTGGCCACCACCACCGAGGTGTGGCATTTCCTGCGTCTGCTGTGGGTGAAGCTGGGCACCCAGCGCTGCGTGAAAGACGGCGCCGAGGTGCGGCCGCAAAGCGTGGAGAGCATCGCCGCACAACTGCTGCGGGATCATCGTGGCCAGCATGTGGGCCTGCTGGCGCCGCTGGTGGTCAACCGCAAGGGCGTCTACACCGACCTGGCGAAGTGGGCCAAGGCGCGTGGCCACAGCCACCTGCGGGTGGACGGTGAATTCCTGAAAGTGGACCCCTGGCCGAGGCTTGACCGCTTCAAGGAACACACGCTGGAGCTGCCGGTGGCCGACCTGGTGGTGTCGCCGGCCAACGAGGCGGCGCTGCGGGAAGCGCTGGCCAAGGCGCTGGATCTGGGCAAGGGTGTGCTGCACCTGCTGGCACCGCTGGAAGGCCTGGCAGCAGCCATGGCGGCTGCCGACAGCACCGCCCACATCGGCACGCTGAAGGTGTTCTCCACCAAGCGCGCCTGCCCGCAATGCGGCACCAGCTACCCCGAGCTGGACCCGCGCATGTTCAGCTACAACAGCAAACACGGCTGGTGCAGCGGCTGCGTGGGCACCGGCCTGACGTTGACGCGCGAGCAGCGCAAGGCGCTGGACGACAGCGTGCGCGACGACGACCAGAAAGGCCGCGAGCAGAGCTTTCCGTCCGACGAGCCGGAGGTGGAAGGCCTGAGCGGCGCGCCTTGCCCCGATTGCGAAGGCACACGGCTGAACCCGGTGTCGCGCAACATCCGCTTCGATGGCCACACCATCACCGCCGTGGCGCAGTGGGCGGTGGACGCGGCGCGCCAGTGGGCTGGCGGGCTGGACCTGCAGGGCCGCGACGCGGCGATTGCGCGCGATGTGGTGACCGAAATCCGCAGCCGGCTGGAGTTTCTGGAAGAGGTGGGCCTGGGCTACCTGACGCTGGACCGCGCCGCGCCCACGCTCAGCGGTGGCGAGGCCCAGCGCATCCGCCTGGCCGCGCAACTGGGCAGCAATCTGCAGGGCGTGTGCTACGTGCTCGACGAGCCCACCATCGGCCTGCACCCGCGTGACAACGCGGTGTTGCTGAAGGCGCTGGGGCGGCTCAGCGCGCAGGGCAACACCCTGGTGGTGGTGGAGCATGACGAAGACACCATCCGCCGCGCCGACCACATCATCGACATCGGCCCCGGCGCCGGCAAACGTGGCGGCATGCTGATTGCGCAGGGCGTGGCGGCTGACCTGGCAGCGAACCCGGCGTCGGTGACCGGGCGCTTTCTGGCCCAGCCGCTGCAGCACCCGCTGCAGCCGCGCCGCAAGGTCAACCTGGCCACGTACCACCTCGGGCTCACCGGTGCCAACCTGCATAACCTGAAGAACGTGGCGGTGCAGGTGCCACTGCAGCGCTTGGTGGCAGTCACCGGTGTCAGCGGTTCGGGCAAGAGCACGCTGGCGCGTGATGTGCTGCTGGCCAATGTGCAGACCATCGTCGCCACCAAGGTCAGCAAGGCCGGGCGTGATGCGCTGGCCGCCGGCAACCTGCCGCCGCTGGTGGGCTGCAGCGGCATCAGCGGCTTCGAGCCCATCGACCGGGTGCTGGAAGTCGACCAGACGCCGATCGGCAAGACCCCGCGCAGTTGCCCGGCCACCTACATCGGCTTCTGGGACAGCATCCGCCGGCTGTTCACCGAAACGCTGGAAGCCAAGGCGCGGGGTTATGCCGCATCCCGCTTCAGCTTCAACACCGGCGACGGCCGCTGCCCCGGCTGTGAAGGCCAGGGCGTGCGCACCATCGAGATGAGCTTCCTGCCCGATGTGAAAGTGCCCTGCGACCTGTGCCACGGCCAGCGCTTCAACCCCGAGACGCTGGCAGTGAGCTGGCGTGGCAAGAGCATCGGCGACGTGCTGCGGATGGAGGTGGACGAGGCGGTGGACTTCTTCGCCAGCATGCCCAACATCGCCCACCCGCTGCAATTGCTGAAAGACGTGGGCCTGGGCTACCTGACGCTGGGCCAGCCATCACCCACGCTGAGCGGCGGCGAGGCCCAGCGCATCAAGCTGGTGACCGAATTGAGCAAGGTGCGCGACGACATCACCCGGCGCGGCCAGAAGCCGCCGCACACGCTGTATGTGCTGGACGAGCCCACCGTGGGCCTGCACATGGCCGATGTGGAGCGGCTGATCACCGTGCTGCACCGGCTGGTGGGCGGCGGCCACAGCGTGGTGGTGATCGAACATGACCTGGACGTGATCGCCGAGGCCGACTGGGTGATCGATCTCGGGCCCGAAGGTGGCAACGCCGGCGGCACGGTGGTGTGCGCCGGGCCGCCCGAGCTGCTGGTGGCGCGTGGCACCCACACCGGGCGGGCGCTGGGGCCGGTGCTGAGCAGGGGCGTGAACAGGTCCTGAGCGCCGCCGAACCTGCCGTCTTGCGTCAAAGTTCGGTCGTTTGCAGCACGTCATCCGACTGCGGCGGATGTCTGCATGCCGCGACCGTGGCGGCAAGGCCAAGGCCGTGGGGCCGTTCAGGGCTTGGCACGCGAACACACGGCGGGGCATTGCGCTGTGCGCGTGGTCACCGCCGCGCCTCACGTGCCAAGCCCTGCCCGACCCCACAACCTCGGCCTTGCAGTCATCGTGCTGTGCACTGCCGACAGGCGCATGCCACTGTGGCCCATTTCGGCTGCTGCCAAGGCCGCCTGGGGTTCTGTCAGGTGCAGTCCACACCTGCTCGTGCAAGGCCGAGGTCGTGGGGTCGGGCAGGGCTTGGCACGCGAGGCGCGGAGTCCGTGCTCGGAATGCGGCGACCGGGGCCGTGTGTTCGCGTGCCAAGTCCTGAACGGCCCCACGGCCTCGGCCTTGCTGCGCAGCGCATCGAATGCAGCAGCGATCACCACCGCTTCTCATCGCCCCCGGTGGACTGCAAGGCGGCGCGTGGTGCAGCGGCGGTGGCTGGCGCGGCCCGACAGCCTGCTTCCAGTCCGTCTTCCTGATCGTTAGCTGCAAGAAAGTCGCGACTTTCTTGCAGTTGACGCTAACATTGCCGCGTGAAGCGCTACCTTGATGACATCGTTCTGGCCGACCTGCCGCGCAAGCTGGTGCTGCTGACTGGCCCGCGCCAGGTCGGCAAAACCACGCTGGCCCGCCAGCTGATGGCCATGCTGGAGCCGGCGGTTTACTTGAACTGGGATGTTCTGGCCGACCGCGCCGTGCTGCAGCGCCAGAGCTGGCCACGCGCCAGCCGCCTGCTGGTGTTCGACGAGATCCACAAGATGCCTGGCTGGAAGGCCTGGCTCAAAGGTGTGGCAGATGGCAGGGCAGACGGCCAGGCGGTGCTGGTGACCGGCAGCGCCCGCATGGACACCTTCCGCCAGGGCGGTGAGTCACTGGCCGGGCGCTACTTTGCGCTGCGGCTGCACCCGCTGTCGGTGCGTGAGTGGTGTGATCAACAGGGCGGCACGCCCGATGCCGCATTGACCAGGCTGCTGGCGCGCGGCGGCTTTCCCGAGCCCTGCCTGGCCGATGACCCGGTGCAGGCCGACCGGTGGCGCGCCCAGTACCTGACCGACCTGGTGCGCGAGGACGTGCTGGAGTTTTCACGCGTGCATGAGATCGGCACGCTGCGGCTGTTTGTCGAGCTGCTGCGCGAGAGGGTGGGCTCGCCGCTGTCGCTGGCGTCGATCGCGCGGGATCTGGCGGTGTCGCCCACCACGCTGAAGCGCTACCTCGACATCCTGCAGGCGCTGTTCATCGTCTTCACCGTCACGCCCTGGCACCACAACGTGGCCCGCGCGATCCAGCAATCGCCGAAGGTGTATTTCTACGACACCGCACTGGTCAAGGGCGACGACGGCCTGCGCTTCGAAAACGCGGTGGCGGCGATGCTGCTCAAGCATGTGCAGTTCCTGGCCGACGCGCAGGGGCACGACACCGCTCTGCACTACCTGCGCACCAAGGACGGCGCCGAGGTCGACTTCGCCATCGCCCGCAGCGGCGCGCTGGTGCAACTGGTGGAGTGCAAGCTCTCGGACGACCGGCCGCACCGGGCGTTGGTGCGCTTCGCAGCCCAGTTCAGCAACGCCGAGGCGGTGCAACTGGTGCGTGACCTGCGCCAGCCGCAAGACCTGCCACCGGTGTTGATCCGCCAGGCCGCGCCGTGGTTGCAGGCGCTGGCGGCGTGAGTGGCCAGCAGGGCCGAACGGCGGCCGGCGCAATCTGCGCTAAGGTGCCGCTGCCAACTGAAGAGGACCAGCGATGCCGTCACCACAACCCATCAGCACCGCGCTGCAGCCAGCCAGGCAGCCCGGCCGCCGGCCTGGCCTGCGCGCGGCATCCATCTTGGCGGCGCTGGCCGTGCTGGGCGGCCTGCTGGCGGGCTGCGCCGCGCTGCAGGGCGGCGGTGGGTCGGCTGACACAGCCGGCGCGGCAGATGAGGCACGCGTGATCGCTGCGCTCACCGCGCAAGGCTTTTACCCGCAGCGCGTGCCGCCGCGCACGCTCAAGCTCGAGCTGTCCACCGCCGATGCGTTTGCTTCGGGCAGCACGGCCTTGCCGCCCACCATGCCGCGCACGCTCGACGCCTTGGCCAGGCAGTTGAACAGCCCGCTGATGACGGGCTGGCGGCTGCGCGTCGTGGGCCATGCCGATGACCGAGGCTCGCTCGCCGAGAACGATGTGACATCACTGGCGCGGGCGGCCACTGTGGTGCGCCACTTCGAATCGCAGGGCGTCGCCCCCGCACGGCTGCAGGCCGAAGGCCGCGGCGAGCGCGAGCCGGAGGCGACCAACGCCCAGCGCTACGGCCGTGAGCTGAACCGCCGGGTCGATCTGTTCCTGGAGCAGCCCCAAGCTGCCGCGCCGCGCTGACGCCGGCCTGCCGCGCCGCCAGGTGCTGGTGTGTGGCATGGCTGGCAGGCTGCGCCGGTGTTGATCAGGCCGCGGGCAAACGGTGCAAGCCGCAGATCTTGTTGCCGTCGGGGTCACGCAGATAGGCCAGGTACAGCTTGCCAGCGGCACCCTCGCGCACGCCGGGTGGGTCTTCGCAGGTGCGGCCACCATGGGCCAGGCCGGCGGCGTGCCAGGCGTCGGCCTGTTCAGCCGAATTGCAGGCAAAGCCGACCGTGCTGCCATTGCCCACCACGGCGGGCTTGCCATCAATCGGCAGGCTGACCGAGAACACGCCGGTGGGCATGCGCCAGAACACGCGGTGGCGGTCAACCCCGCCGGCGGGCACGCCCAGCGTGCCGAGCACGGCGTCGTAAAAAGCCTTGGACTTGGCCAGGTCGTTGGTGCCGATCATGACATGCGAGAACATGGTTGCTGGTCTCCGGGTGGGCGCTGTGCG
Source organism: Burkholderiaceae bacterium (assembly GCA_031398015.1). Taxonomy (GTDB): domain Bacteria; phylum Pseudomonadota; class Gammaproteobacteria; order Burkholderiales; family Burkholderiaceae_C; genus Pseudaquabacterium. Next base: position 9,447 of record JANNMP010000573.1, on the reverse strand, counting down.
CCTGGGTTGCTGGGGTGGGGCGGTTGGGGGCTTTTGGGCCTACGATTGCCTGCCCGGTTGGATTGTCGCCAAGCCAGCGGCGTTGTGGCCGGCGCGTGCGCTGACAATCATCTGATGGCCTTGGCTGCTGCCGTTCCACATTCATTCTGGCGCCGGCCATGAGCAGCCTCTTCATCAGCCACAGCAGCCGCGACAAGGCCGCCGCCACGGTGTTGCAGGCGCAGCTGGCGGCACAGGGCCACCACTCGGTCTTTCTGGACTTCGACCCCGATGTGGGCATCCAGGCCGGTGTCAGCTGGGAGCGCACGCTCTACACCAAGCTGCGTGCCTGCCGCGCGGTGGTGGCCTTGTGCAGTGACAGCTACCTGGCCTCGCAGTGGTGCTTTGCCGAGATCGCCTTGGCGCGCATGGAAGGCAAGCAGATCTTTGTGCTGCAGATCGACCCCTGGGCAGCCCAAACGCAATTGCCCTCGATCCTGCAGGTCGAGCAGACCATCGACCTGCGCACCCAGCCTGAGCTTGGCTGGCAGCGGCTGTGGAACGGCTTCAAGCACCAGGGCATCGTCGCCTCGCAGGCGCGTGACTGGAACCCCGACCAGCCGCCGTACCCCGGCCTGCGCGCGTTCACCGAGCAGGATGCGCCGATCTTCTTCGGTCGCGACGACGAGGTGCGTGAGGGCATCGAGCTGCTCAACCGGGTGCGCCGCCTGGGCCACCCGCGGCTGGTGATGGTGCTGGGCTCGTCGGGCAGCGGCAAGTCGTCGCTGGTGCTGGCCGGTTTGCTGCCGGCGCTGCGGCGTGACGCCAGACAGTGGCGCCTGGTCAAGCCGTTTCGGCCCGGGCCCGAACCCATGCGCGCGCTGGCCGTGTCGCTGAGCCAGGCATTTGACGACGCCGGCCAGTTGATGGCCTGGGATGCCGTGCAGCGCTGCCTGGAGGCCGGCGTTACCGATGGCACTGTGGCCACTGCCGTGCCACCAAGTGCTGGCTTGCCATCGCATGCCGCACCCGGCGCGGCCTTGGCCGCGCATGCCGACGCCAACGCAGCCGCAGCCACAGCCCGCGAGCGGCTGTTGCAGGCGCTGTTGGCGATGGAGCAGGCGCTGACGCTGGCTGACGAACAGGTGGTCACGTCCTTGCGCCACCTGCGTGACTACCTCGGCCAGACGCAGCCCAGCGCGTCAGCGTTGCCGGCAAGCCCGCCAGGGCAACGCAGCGTGCAGCCGCTGGCCGACCTGGCACGCCGGCTGCAACAGCAGGGTGGTGATGCCGATGCCAGCATCGTGCTGGTGATCGACCAGTTCGAAGAGCTGCTGGGCCACCCGGGCGACCACCCGGCCAGCCGCTTCCTGGCGCTGCTGCGCGGCGCGGTCGAGGCCGAGCACAGCCCCTTGCTGGTGATCGGCACCATGCGCTCTGACCACCTCGACAGCTTCCAGCGCTGCGCTCCGCTGCAGGGCCTGGGCTTCAAGAGCCTGGCGGTGGGGCCGGTGTCCATCGCCGGCATGCGCCAGCTGATCGAAGAGCCCGCCAGGCTGGGGCAGATCGCGCTGCAGCCCGGCCTGCCCGACTTGCTGCTGCAAGACACCAACACACCCGACGCGCTGCCGCTGCTGGCCTTCACGCTGCGCCTGATGTGGGAGCGCTTCCGCGCTGACCGCCTGCTCGAAATCCGCGAATACCAGGCCCTGGGCGGTCTGCAGGGCGCCATTGCGCAGGTGGCCGAAGAAACCTACCAGGCTGCACTGGCGCGCGCGCCAGACCAGGCCGAGGTGCTGGCCAAGGCGCTGCGCGACGCTTTTCTCAGCATGGCCAGGCCGGCCGCCGAGGGCACGGGCTGGGTGCGCCAGCCGCTGGCCTGGGGCCAGCTCAGCGCCACCGTGCGTCCGGCGCTGGCGCCGTTCATTGACCCGCAGCGGCTGCTGGTCCAGCGCCAGGACGGCACGGTGGAAGTGGCCCATGAGGCGCTGTTCCGCTCCTGGGACCGGCTGCGGCATTGGTTGGATGACAACACCGACGCCCTGCACCTGCTGCGCGAAGTGCGCGACCAGGCCAGGCCGTGGCAACAGGCTGCCACTGACACCGAACGTGAGCCGTACCTGCTGCGTGGCGGGCGCCTGGTGCGGGCGCTGGAACTGCGCCGCGATGGCGTGCTGCCGCTGGCAACGTTGGACCTGGCCTTCATCGATGCGTCAGACCAGGCCCAGCGCGCGCAAGCCGATGCCCGTGAGCGGCGCCGCCAGCGGGCCCTGCGGCGCACCCAGCTGTTTGCGGCGGTGCTGGGCCTGGCCTTTCTGGTGGCGGCCTGGGCCTGGCGCGAGGCCGAGCAGCAGCGCAGCGCCGCCGAGCGCCAGCGCAAGATGGCGCTGACCGAGGTCTACAAGCGTGACCCGGTGCTGGGCCGGCTGGTCAGCCGCGAGGTGCCTGGCCAGCCGGCGGGCTGGACAGCGATCGTTGCCGACCAGGTGCTCTACCGCAGCCCGCAGGTGCACCAGCTTGACGCCGAGCAAGGGCCTGCACCCGCGCAGCCCGCCGCCGCCGCGCAGGCTGCCGACAAGGTGGCCGCCGTGGCGGTCGGCCCTGGTGGCCAGTTTGCCGCCGCCAATGCCGCGCATGAGGTCTGGTTTTGGTCGCGTGGCGCTGATGCTGGCGCCGGTGCCGCCGCCGGTGCTGGCGCCGGCGCAACGCTGCAACCGCGCCTGCTCGGCAGGCATGGCGTGAAGCTTTGGGACGTGGCGCTCAGCGGCTCGGGTGGCACCGTGGCATCGGCCGACAACGACGGTGCCGTCAAGGTCTGGGATGTGCGCCGCAGTGCCCCGGCAGCGCCGCTGCACAACCTGCTGCCGGCAGCAGCCGGGCGGGCCTTGCGGGTGCGTTTGAGCCACGATGGCCAGGTGCTGGCCGTGCTGCATGAGGCGGGTGACGGCGGCGCCAGGTCGGTCACGGTCTGGCAGCTGGGCGGCGACACAGCGCGCAGCCTGGCCGTGCCGCTGCGCCAACACGGTGGCGGCACCGATGCCGCCACCGCCCTGGCGCTCAGCCCGGACGGCAATACGCTGCTGCTGGGCCACCGCAGCGGTGCGGTGCTGCTGCGTGCAGTGCGGCCCGGCTTTGCACTTGCGCTGCAACAGCCCGCCGCGCATGCGGCGCCGGTGCTGCAGGTGGCCTTTGGCGACAGTGCCGCCGAGCTGGCCACGGCCGACAGCGCCGGCACCGTGCGCTGGCGGCGCCCGGCGGCGCCCGACGGGCTGCTGAGCGCAGAGACCACAGGCGTGACGGCACCGCTGGCGCTGCGCCTTGCCCAGGGGCGGTTGTTCGTGGCGTCGGAGAACACGGTGTTCGTGCGCGACCTGGCCGGCCCGGTGGATGCAGCCCATGGCTACTTTCCCGAGTTCTTCAACCTCAGCATCCAGGATGCCGACTTCGATGGCCAGCATGTGCTGACCGCGCTGGAGGGGCGTGACGGTGTGTCGGGCTGGCACATCCGCCGCGCCACCGAGCCACTGCGGCTGGCGGTGGCAGCGCCGTCGGACTGCCCCGACGTGCTGGCCCATGCCGTTGTCTACCTGGCTGACGACCGCCTGCTGGCGGGCTATGCACACGGCACCGTGCGGCTGTGGTCGGCACTGGGCCCCGACCAGCCGCCTGCTGGCGCCGGGCCGCAGGCGCAGGTGCTGGCGGCGCCGCCCGGCGGTGGCTGCGCGCCGGCAGGCGCAGCGCTGGCGCCGCGTTTGACGCCAAGTTCGACGCCGCGTTTGACGGCGCTGGCCGCCAGCGCCGATGGTCAACGTTATGCCACCGCGTTCCAGGACGGGCGCATTGCGGTGGGCCAGGTCGGCAGCGGCGGCGCAACCACCACCGCAGCCGACTGGATGCCCCCGCCGCCGCCGGCCTCGTCGGCCATGCCCGATGCCCAGCTCAGCGACACCTGCCTGCCGCCCGATGTGAGCGGCGCAGCCACCACAGCCGACAGCCGCCAGGCGCTGTGGTCGATCAGCTTCGACCCGGCCGGGCGCGCGCTGGTGGCCGGGCACCAGGACGGCCGCGTGCTGCAACTCGCACTGGACACCCGGCGCTGGACCGAGGTCGGCCGCCATGCAGCGGCAGTGTGCAGCGTCGATTGGGCCCGCAGCGGCGGCCAGTTGCTCAGCGCCGGGCTGGACCGGCAGGTGCGCATCTGGCCACTGGCCGACGGCCGGCCCCCCGGCGCGCCCCGCGTGCTGCCACACCCGGGTGCGGTGCACATGGCGGCCTTCAGTGCCGACGGCGCGTTGGTGGTCACAGGCGCGGCTGATTTCGCGCTGCGGCTGTGGGCGCTGGGCCCCGGCACGCCCGGCCCCCTGGGCCTGCCGGGCCACTACAACAGCGTGCGTGCCGCCGCGTTCAGCGGCGACGGCCGCTGGCTGCTCAGCGGCGCTGGCAACCAGCTGGGCCTGAGCTGCCTGGCCACGCCGGGGCAGGGCCCGGCGCCACTGGCGATGCCGCCGTGTGAGCCAGGCCAGATGCTCAAGCTCAACACGCCGCACCAGGAGCCCGACGTGGGCGCCGTGCGGGCCCTGGCGATTGCACCCACCGGGCCGCAGTTTGCGGTGGTGGACGCCGCCGGTGAGCTGAACCTGTTCCGCACCGACCACCGCATGGCGCTGTGGCGGCAGCTGCCGTTCTGCCTGGCCGTGGCGCAGCGGCAGAAGGTGCTGCGCGAAACACCGGCGCAGGCCGACACCGGCCATCGCCAATGCCAGGCCTTGGTGGCGGCCTGCGCACGCTCAACCGCTGATTGCGGACACGCGCTGCGCAAGGCCGGGCTGCACTGACCGCGCCAACGCGCCATGACGGGCTTTGCTGGTGCCCGGCGCCGATGCCCGGCGGTGCCCGGCGCACGGTGCCCGGCGCAGTTGATCGGCACGCCGCGCGCGCCTATGCTCAACAGCGGCTTGGCTGCAAGCCCGCTTCATCGTCAACACATCCAGGGGCTTGCCACCATGCGATTCAAACGTGCTGCTGCACCTTGCCTGGCCGCTGTGCTGTGCACGGCGCTCGCCACCGCAGCGCTGGCGCAGCAGCGCATCCGCATGGTGGAGTGCCGGGTCAGTGATTGCTGGGGCGGCCCCAGCCCCGATGACAGCATGACGCCGACGGTGCACCTGATCACGCAAAAGGCGATGGCGCTGAACCGGCTGTTGCCAGCGGACATCCAGATCGAGGTGATGATCGTCGGCGGCTACGACTTCAGCCACCGCTACCAGCCCGGCCGCCCGCACCTGATCACCATCGGCGTGCAGGCACTGGCCGAGCTGCACAACAGCTGGAGTGACTCGTTCTACAGCGGCGGCCAGAACGTCGAAGAAGCCTTCGGCGCAATCGTCGAATGGACCTTCTACCACGAGGTGGGCCACGCCCTGATCGAGCATGCCCAGGGGCGCACGACGACGCTGCAGAACGACGACCACAACCATGAGCGCCTGGCCGACCGCTTCGCCACGGTGGCGCTGATGTTTGCCAACCAGGACGCCGCCCGGCGGGCGACGTTTGCCTCGCAAGGCATCTACGCGATGCGCCTGGCCAGTGCGCAGCAGACCCAGGTGTCGGGCCCCGGCGTGCGCAATGCGCTGGAGCGGCGCGCCGCACCCCGCCCGAAGGTGGACAAACCACGCGGTGTGGACGGCCTGCTGGGTGTGCACAGCCCCACCGCCTACCGTGCCTGGGCCGTGCGCTGTTATGTCTGGGGCAGTGGCCTCGGGCCCGACCCTGGCGATCTGCGCACCACCGATCGAGACTACATCTGCAAGCCGCATGACTTCAGCAACGCGATCTGGGAGCTGCGCCAGTACGCACCGTTCCTGCCAGAGGTGCCGCTGGACCGGGTGACGCGCTACAACCCTCGCTCGCGGCAGTTGGAGTGACGGCCTGCCGTCACCACAGCAGACAGGCCAGCGCCCAGCGGCGCAATCTGCACCGGTAGTTCCGCCTGGCAGTTGGTATTATTCGTCGATGAACACACTGACACTGAAGCTGCCTGCAGCGCTGGACGAGGCCTTGGCCGAAGCCAGCCGACGCGCCCAGATCAGCAAGTCAGAGCTGGTGCGCCGCGCCGTGGCCAGTTGGCTGGTGCAGCAGCAGAACGCAGCCGCTGCTGCGACGCCGTCGGCACTTGATCTGGCCGGCGATCTGGTCGGCTGCTTCACTGGTGGGCCGGCTGACCTGGCATCAAACCCGGCCCACATGGATGGCTTTGGCCGCGTCTGACGGCCATGCCCGGCACGGTTCTTCTGGACACCGGGCCCTGGGTGGCACTGCACTGCCTGGCCGACAACCACCACAGCTGGGCGCGGCAACAGTTCGCCACCATCACTGGACCACTGCTGACCTGTGAGGCAGTGGTTGCCGAGACGTGTTTTCTCGTCGCCCGCGGCGGGCATGACCCGGCCAAGGCGCTGGCCTTGGTGCAGCGCGGTGTGGTGCAGATCGGCATGGTCTTGAACGACGAAATCGCTGCGGTGCAGGCGCTGTTCACAAGGTATGGCAACGTGCCGGCATCGTTGGCCGACGCCTGTCTCGTGCGCATGAGCGAGCTGTATGCCGATTGCCGCGTGCTGACGCTCGACGGTGACTTTCACATCTACCGGCGCCACGGGCGCCGGGCGATTCCGGTGTGGCGGCCAGACGCATGCTGAGGCGCCGCACAACGACGCCGCCAGCGCGTCAAACCCCCAAGAACCCCGCCAGCGCCGGGTCAGCCGCCACCGCAGCGGCCGTGCCCTGCAGCACCACCTGGCCCTTCTGCAGCACCAGCGCGCGGTCACAGCGCGCCAGCACCTTGCGGTAGTCGCGGTCGACGATCAGCGTGGCGATGCCGGCGGCGCGGATGTCGGCAATCACGCGCCAGATGTCGGCCACGATCAGCGGCGCCAGGCCTTCGGTGGCTTCGTCCAGGATGATCAGCTGCGGGTGGGTCATCAACGCCCGGCCGATCGACAGCATCTGCTGCTCGCCGCCCGACAGCTGCGCGCCCAGGTTGCCCAGGCGCTCGGCCAGGCGGGGGAAGGTTTCCAGCACACGCTGCAGTGTCCAGTCGTTGAGGCCGTCGGGCCCTGGGCGCGCAGCCATCAGCAGGTTCTCGCGCACGCTCAGGTTGGGGAAGATGCCGCGCCCCTCGGGCACGTAGGCCACGCCCAGGCGCGCCACCTGGTGCGGCTTGCCGCGCGACAGGTCTTGGCCGAACAGCGTGATCTGGCCGCTGCGCTGCGCCACATGGCCCAGCAGGCAGCGGATCAGCGTGCTCTTGCCCATGCCGTTGCGGCCCAGCAGGCCGATGGTCTCGCCCTTGCCGATCTGCAGGTCGATGCCGTGCAGCACATGGCTTGAGCCGTACCAGGCCTGCACACGGCGTGCGTCGACGATCAAGCCGGTCATGTCAGTGACCACCGAGGTAGGCCGCCTGCACGTCGGCACTGCTGCGCACGGCGTCGGGCGCGCCGCTGAAGATGACCGCGCCGTTGACCATCACCGTGATCACATCGGCGATGCGGAACACCGCGTCCATGTCGTGCTCGACCAGCAGGATGGCGTGGCCAGGCTTCAGCTCAGCCAGCAAGCCCAGCATGCGCTCGGTCTCTTCGGCGCCCATGCCGGCCAGCGGTTCGTCGAGCAGCAGCACCTGCGGTGCGGTGGCCAGGCACATGGCGATTTCCAGCTGGCGCTTCTGGCCATGCGACAGGCTGCCGGCCGGGCGGTCGAGCACAGCGGCCAAACCTGCACGTTGCGCGGCCTCCAATGCGGCGCTGGTGCTGGCTTCGCAGCGCTGGGCGTTCTGCCACCAATGCCAGGGCCTGGGCGTGCGGGCCTGGGCTGCCAGGCGGCAGTTCTCCAGCACGCTGAAGGCCGGGTAGATGGTGTTGCGCTGGTAGCTGCGGCCCAGGCCGGCGCGGGCCCGGCGCGGCTGTGACCAGGTGGTGACATCCTGGCCCAGCAGCTCCACCCGCCCGGCCGACGGCGGGATTTCGCCCGACAGGATGTTCACCAGCGTGCTCTTGCCCGCGCCGTTGGTGCCGATGACGGCATGCACCTGGCCACGCCGCAAGTCCAGCGCCACGCTGTTCACCGCCACCAGGCCGCCCCAGCGGCGGGTGATGCCAGTGCCGCGCAGCAGCACCTCGGCCGCTGCCGTCATGCCTGTGCCCCGTCTTTGCGTTGCCGCCAGCGCCCGCGCAAGCCGGCCAGGCCGATCAGGCCGGTGGGCAGCAGCGCCACGCTGGCGATGATGGTCAGGCCCAGGCCCAGGTGCCAGTGCTTGGCAAAGGCGCCGAAGATGGCCTCGCTCTTGAAGAACTCCTGCAGCAGCGCAAAGGCAAAGGCGCCGATCAGCGCGCCGCGCAAATGGCCCAGCCCGCCCAGGATGATCATGATCAGCACCGCGCCCGACAGGTGCCAGCTCAGCAGCTCGGGGTTGACATAGCCGTCCTTGACGCCGAACAAAAAGCCCGCCAAGCCGGCGATGGCGCCAGAGATGACAAAGGCCGCCAGCTTGTATGGATAGGTGGAAAAGCCGGTGGCGCGCATGCGCTGCTCATTGGCCTTGATGCCGGCCAGCGCGCGGCCGAAGCGGCTTTGCAGCAGCAGCGCCAGCGCGCCGAAGGTGGCCACCAGGCAGGCCCAGGTGAAGAAATAGATGGTGTTGGCGCTGCCCAGGTCGAGCCAGGTGCTGCCATCAAAACCCAGCACCGGCTTGACGTTGAGGTAGATGCCGTCGGTGCCGCCGCCCAGCGGTGTGTCGTGCACGATGTAGTAGGCCATCTGGGCAAACGCCAGCGTCACCATGATGAAGTACACACCCTGCGTGCGCAGGCTCAAGGCGCCCATGAACAGCGCATACACCGCCGCCGCGCCCACCGCCGCCGGCAGCAGCCACAGCAGCGACGCGGCGTCACTCTCGGGCGACAGCAGCACCGCCGCATAGGCGCCGATGCCGAAGAACGCCGCATGGCCGAAACACACCAGGCCGGTGGCGCCGACCAGCAGCTCCAGGCTGAGCGCAAAGATGGCGTAGACCATGATCTTGGTGACCAGGTCGAGGCCGTAGTTGCCGGCGGCCAGCGGGTAGACGGCCAGCGCGCCCAGGCACAGCACGACGAAGATGGTTTTGCCGGGGGCGTGGGCCATCGCGCTCATCCAGCCTTGAACAGGCCGCTCGGTTTCCACAGCAGGATCAGCGCCATCAGCACATACACCAGCACCCCGGCGGCCTGCGGAAACACCACCTTGCCGAAGGTATCGACCACGCCGATCAGCAGCGCTGCCAGCAGCGCACCGCGGATCGAGCCGATGCCGCCGATGACGACGACGACGAAGCAGATGATCAGCACCGTGCTGCCCATGCCCGGATAGACCGAGGACACCGGTGCGGCCACCATGCCGGCAAGCACCGCGATGGCCACACCCGCCGCGAAC
>JANNMP010000562.1:0-6664 GCA_031398015.1 Burkholderiaceae bacterium | reverse complement strand
GCCCCACGCACTGCCTGCGTGCTCAACCCCTGGTTGCCCAGGATTGCCGCAGGCACTGCCAAGCCGCAACATCGTTGCAATGTGATCCCTCGACAACCCCAGGAGACATGGATGAAGACGTTCAAGCAGTTGCTCGCAGCGGTCAGCTTTTCGGTGCTGGCCGCTGGCCTGTCCACCACTGCCAGCGCGCAGGAAGTGTGGAAAGTGGGCACGGCAGCCCAGCCCGGCTCGGTGCTCTATGACATCGTGTTGAAGTTCGTCAATGACTTCAACGCCAGCTCGGGCCCGGAGCTGAAGCTGGAGTACCAGCTGGTCGGCAACGAACAAGAGATGCACCAGCAGGTGGTGCGCGGGCGCATCCAGGCCGGCGCGTCGTCATTTGCCGGCGGCTCGATCCTGGTGCCCGAGGGCGCGGTGTTCAACACCCCGTTTCTGTGGAAGAACGATGAAGAGCGCGCCTGGGTCACCGACAACCACGGCCTGTCGGTGGCCAAGCGGCTGTATGCCGAAAAAGGCCTGGAGCTGGTGCTGGTGGCCGACGTGGGCTGGAACGACATGGTCTGCAAGACGGCCTGCCTCACACCCGACAGCCTGAAGGGCCAGAAGATGCGCGTGTCACCGTCGCAGGCCTCGCGCATCGTGTTCAAGCAGGTGGGCGCCAATGGCGTGCAAATGCCGCTGTCAGAGTTCTGGCCCGGCCTGCAAAGCGGCCTGGTGGTCGGTGGTGACCTGCCGTTCCTGTTCTACGTGACCACACCCGCCGCGCAGAGCGCGCCGCACTATGTGATGACACGCCACTACCACCACCCGTCCACCTTCATCGTCAACAAGGCGCTGTTCGATGGCATGAAGCCCGAGCTGCGCGCCAAGCTGCTGAAGGCCCTGCCCGACGCCACCTGGGCGCGCAAGCAGGTGGCCGACACCGAGGGCCCGAAGATGAAGGAGTTTGTTGCCAAGGGTGGCTTTGTGCACCAGCTGACCGATGCCCAGCGTGAAGCCTGGGCAGCCGTGATCCGCCCCGGCCAGGCCGAGATGATCCAGGCCATCGGCGGCAAGGCGCAGGAAGTGCTGGACGCCTTGAACGCCGGCAAGAAAGCCTGGGCGGACAAGAAGAAGTGAAGCCCGCCTGAGCGCACTGCGGCGCTGACGCATCAGACGTTCAGCGCCGCGCCTTGATCTGCTGCATCACCGGCCCATCGGCCTTGTACGACCAGCAGCTGTCGACCAGTTCATCGACCCGCCACACCCGCACCGGCGCTGGCTCATCGGCCGTGCGCGGGCGGTAGTTGTTCGACGCAAACGCCTGCACCGCAGCAGCGGCCATGGCATCGAGCAGCGCCAGGATGTGGGTGCAGCCTTCGGTGCCGCCCAGCCGCTCACGCAGTGCCTTGCGGAACCCGCGCCCCATGCTCAGGCCCACCAGGCGCTGGAAGTTGGGCTGCACGCTGTCGCAGGTGCCATACGGCGTGCTGGGCATGGCCGAGACCAGGGCCACGATCTGGCGCTGGGCGTCCAGCGTCACGCGCAGTTGCATGTGGTGCAGGGCAGAGCCCGCAGCGCAGGCGCCGCGGAACTCGTTGTCATAGGCAAACGGCCGCGTGTCGATGAAGCGGCCGTCGATGTCGAGCAGGCCGTCGTCACGCCGGAAGCTGCGAAACAGCAGGCTGCGGGTCTGCACCGTCTGGCGCGGTGCAGGCTCGGGCAGCAGCCAGCCCACGTCCAGCCCGGCATGCAGTGCCTCGCCAGGGGCCAGGCCGGCGCCAGGCGCCTGGCCGGGGGCGGGCTGGCCCGCCATCAGCTGCGGAACACCGCCGGCATGCTGTTGTCCTCGGCCCCGCCTTCCATCAGGCGGATTTCATTGCGGCCGACCACCAGGTGGTGCACTTCATCGGGCCCGTCGGCCAGGCGCAGCGTGCGCTGCTGGGCATACATGTGGGCCAGCGGTGTGTGCTGGCTGACACCGAGTGCGCCATGCATCTGGATCGCCTGGTCGATGATCTTGCACACCTGCTCGGGGATCATCGCCTTGACCATGTGCACCCAGATGCGGGCCTCGCGGTTGCCCAGCGTGTCCATGGCCTTGGCGGCTTTGAGCACCATCAGGCGCATGGCTTCGATCTCGATGCGGGCGCGCGAGATGATCTCGACATTGCCGCCCAGCCAGGCCAGCTTCTTGCCGAAGGCCTCACGCGAGATGCCACGCGCCACCATCAGGTCGAGTGCCTTCTCGGCCGCGCCGATGCTGCGCATGCAGTGGTGGATGCGGCCCGGCCCCAGGCGCACCTGGCTGATCTCGAAGCCCCGGCCTTCGCCCAGCAGCATGTTGTCCTTGGGCACGCGCACGTTGTTGTACTTGATGTGCATGTGGCCGTGCGGCGCATGGTCCTCGGCAAAGACATGCATGGCGCCGACGATCTCGACGCCCGGTGTGTCCTTGGGCACCAGGATCATCGACTGCTGCTTGTGCGGCGGCGCATCGGGGCTCGTGCGCACCATGGTGATCAGGATCTTGCAGCGTGGGCTGCCGGCGCCCGAGATGTAGTGCTTCTCGCCGTTGATCACCCATTCGTCGCCCTCCAGCACCGCGCTGGTGGCCACGTTCTTGGCGTCGGATGAGGCGTGGTGCACCTCGGTCATCGAGTACGCCGAGCGGATTTCACCGTTCAGCAGCGGCTTGAGCCACTGCTCTTTTTGCGCTGCGGTGCCCACCCGCTCCAGCACCTCCATGTTGCCGGTGTCGGGGGCCGAGCAGTTCATCGTCTCGCTGGCCATCGGGTTCTTGCCCAGCTCGCTGGCGATGTAGGCGTAGTCCAGGTTCGACAGGCCTTCGCCGGTTTCGGCATCGGGCAGAAAGAAGTTCCACAGCCCTTCCTTCTTGGCCTGGGCCTTGGCGCTGTCGAGCAAATCCAGCTGGCCGGGGGCATAGGTCCAGCGCTCAGCACCGGTGCGGTTCTTGCCCAGCGCCTCATACTTCTCGCTCATCGGGTTGACGGTGTCCTTGATGAAGCGCTTGACATGCTCGTACAGCGGCATCGCCTTGGCCGACATGCGCAGGTCATTCAGCGGGTCGTCGGGGCTCAGCTTGAAGGGCGAGGCAGTCTGGGCGGCGGGCTGGGTCATGGCAGGGTCTCCGAAGGCGGTTGGGCGGCTGCTTGCACAGCCGGTGCCGGCGCACTGTGCGCCGCAGCGCCGGCAAGCGCAGTCGTGAGGGTGACAGTGCGCCGGCAGGTGGCAGGCGATGCTGATTGCCCAAGTGCACCAGGACAAGGCCTTGACCACTGACCCCGGCACCGACGAGCCGCTGCCCTTCCAGGGCCTGAAAGTGATCGACTGCGCCAGCTTCATTGCCGGCCCGGTGGCGGCCACGCTGCTGGCTGACCTGGGCGCCGACGTGGTCAAGGTCGAGCCGCCGGGCGGCGACCCGCACCGCGGCCTGTACAAGCTGGTGGGCTGCCTGCCAGGCCCTGATGGCGGCGGGCCCCAAGCCGACAACAACTTCATCTGGGACTTGAACAGCCGCCACAAGCGCAGCCTGGTGCTGGATTTGAAACAGCCCGCCGGCCAGGCGGCGCTGCACCGCCTGGCGCGCCAGGCCGATGTGTTTGTCACCAACCTGCCGCTGCCGGTGCGTGGCCGCCTGGCCATCGATGCGGCCACGCTGACCGCGCTGAACCCGCGGCTGGTCTATGCCTCGATGACAGCCTACGGTGAAACCGGGCCTGAAGCACAGAAGACCGGCTTCGACGTCACCGCCTACTGGGCCCGTGCCGGCCTGATGGACCTGGTGCGCGCCGATGCCAGTGCACCGCCCACCCGGCCGGTGCCGGGCCTGGGTGACCACCCCAGCGCCGTCACGCTGTTTGCCGCCATCACCACCGCGCTGTACCGGCGTGAGCGCACGGGCAAGGGCGGCGTGGTCAGCACATCGCTGCTGGCCAACGGCCTGTGGTCCAACGCCATCCAGGTGCAGGGCCAGCTGAGCGGGGCCCGCTTTGCGCCGCGTGTGCCGCGCAGCCATGCCTTCAACCCGCTGTCCAACATCTACCGTTGCCGTGACGGCCGCTGGCTGAGCCTGGTGGTGCTCAACGAGGTGCGCCAGTTGCCCGGCCTGCTGGCCGCGCTGGGCCTGGCCCACCTGGCAGACGACCCCCGCCTGGCCACGGCAGACTCCCGCGCCTTGCACTGCGCCGAGATCGTTGCGCTGTTTGACCAGGGCTTTGCCGAACATGACCTGTCGGTCTGGCGCGTCAGCCTGGATGCAGCCGGCATCACCTTTGGCGTGGTGGGCACACTCGCTGACCTGGACGATGACGTGCAGATGCAGGCCGCCGGCGCGCTGGTGCCCTATGCGCCTGGCGCACAGCGCAGCGGCCTGACGGTGGCCGCGCCGCTGTGGCTGCAGGGTTGCACGCCGCGCGCACCGGGTGCGGCGCCGGCGCTGGGCCAGCACAGTGTCGAGGTGCTGGCCGAGGCCGGCTGCAGCGCGGCCGAGATCGACGCGCTGCTGCGCCAGGGCGCGGCATTCAGCCAACCGTGACGAGGTGATGTGATGCCGTATGCCCAAGGCCGCTTGATCCACGATGCCGACAGCCACCTGATGGAGCTGGACGATTGCCTGGACCCGTATCTGCAACCCAGCCTGCTGCCGCGTTTGCACGCCTGCGCCGGCTACCGGGCGCAACTGGCGCGTGGGCTGCGGCCCGGGCGGTCGGTGTTGGCCCATGCCGACACAGCCTTCCGCGCCGCAGTGGCGCCCAACATCCTGCTGCGCAAGAACCACGAGGCCCATGGCGCCTTCATCCGCGCCGACCGGACCGAGGCGCTTGACTTGCTGGGCTTTGCCAGCCAGCTGGTGTTCACCACCTTCTGCCTGGGCAATTTCGGCCTTGACCAGGGCAGCGACATGGCGCTGTGTTACGCCGCCGCCGACGCCCACAACCGTTTGCTGACTGACTTCTGCAGCGTCGATGCGCGCCTGCTGGCCACCGCCTATGTGCCGCTGGAAGACTTTGCCCGTGCCGCTGCCACCACCACGCTGGCGATCAGCCTCGGCGCCAAGGCGTTGATGCTGCCGTCGGCCTGCCCGCAGCAGCACGGCCCCAGCCATGTGGCACTGGATGCCGTGTGGGCCCAGGCCCAGGAGGCCGGCATCCCGGTGCTGTTCCATGTCGGTGGTGAAGAGAAGATGAACCCGGTCTACAAGCGCAACGGCGGCCCGCCGGTGCCTGATTTCCACGGCGGTGACGACAACTTCACATCGGTCAGCTACATGCCGATCCCCAACGCAGTGATGCAGACCCTGGCGACGCTGATCTTCGACGGCGTGTTCGACCGCTTCCCGCGGCTGAAGTGGGGCGCCATCGAGCTGGGCGCATCCTGGCTGCCGGGCTGGATGCGGGCGATGGATTCCGCAGCGCACGCCTTTCGCCGCAACGAGACGCGGCTGCAGAACCTGTCTGACCTGCCCAGCGCCATCGTGCGCCGGCAGTTGCGGGTCACGCCCTATCCGCATGAAGACGCGGGCTGGGTCATCGCCAACGCCGGGCCTGAGGTGGCTCTGTTCTCGTCGGACTACCCGCATGTCGAAGGTGGGCGGGCGCCGCTGAAGCGCTTTGATGAATCACTGGCCGGCACGCCCGAGGCCGCACGCCAGCGCTTTTTTGCCGACAACTTCATCGACCTGATAGGCGCGGGGCTGGCGAGCGCGCTGCGCCGGCCGCAACACCTGCTGGCCGCCTGAACACCGCTTTTCAACCGGAGTACCAAGCACATGGCCTTTCCCACCTTCGAGACATTGCTGTACGACGTGTTAGACGGCATTGCCACCGTCACGCTGAACCGGCCCGAGAAGCTGAACGCCTTCACCGCGCAGATGCGCGACGACCTGGTGGCGGCATTCGACGCCACCGACGCCGACGACAACGTGCGGGTGGTCATCGTCACCGGCGCCGGCCGGGCCTTTTGCGCCGGCGCCGATCTGTCGTCAGGCGGCAAGACATTCGACTACGCCGCGCGAGGCGACGCCGCGCGCGACAAATTCAAGGTCGGTGATGTCTACCGTGACGGCGGTGGCATTGCCACGCTGCGCATGTTCAAGAGCTTGAAGCCGGTGATCGGCGCCATCAACGGCGCTGCGGTGGGCATCGGCATGACGATGCAGTTGCCGATGGACATCCGCATGGCCAGCACCGACGCCCGCTTCGGCTTTGTGTTTGCGCGCCGCGGCATCACGCCCGAGGCCGCGTCCACCTGGTTTCTGGGCCGGCTGGTGGGCATGCAGACGGCGCTGGAATGGTGTTTCACCGGCCGGGTGTTCAACGCGCAAGAGGCCAAGGACCGTGGCCTGGTGCGCAGCCTGCATGCGCCCGATGAACTGCTGCCCGCTGCCCGCGCACTGGCGCGCGAAATCGCCGACAACACCGCGCCGGTGTCGGTGGCGCTGACGCGGCAGATGCTGTGGCGCATGGCCGAGAACACGAAGACGGCACCCGCTCGATCCGCGCCGTTCGTCCGCGCCGAGCGATAGAACGTCCATCCGCAACCGATGATGGCCAGCACGCACAAGAGCGCCAAAGGTCGGAACGAGTAGTCGAAGATCGGACCGAGGACGAGCGCGATCGCCGACGGCAGTAAGTACATGTGATCGCTGTAGACGAGCGGATGG
>JANNMP010000555.1:0-7784 GCA_031398015.1 Burkholderiaceae bacterium | reverse complement strand
TGCCGCGCTTGAACAAGTCGCGCAGCACGTCGTCGGCGATGCCCCAGATGAAGGAGACGATCTTGTTGTGCGTCGTTTGGTCCACTGCCTGGGTTCCTTGGATGCCCCTTGTGTATGAGCCACTGTAACGGCGGCCCGTGCGCAGCACGCCGCCCCTGCGCGCCACAATCGCCCATGCCCAGCCCCACCCTGATCGTCACCCAGAGCTTCAACGACGCCGATGCGGCGCTGGCCCATGCGGCCACCATCTACTCAAGCGGCATCAACCACCTGCGCCAGAGCCTGCAAGACTTCGTGGCCGGTGCGCCGGTGCAGGGCCGCATCCGCGCCTGCTACCCGTTTGTGCGGGTGCGCACCGACACCGTGGCGCGGGCCGATTCGCGGCTGAGCTACGGCTTCGTCGCCGGCCCGGGCACTTACGAAACCACCCTGACCCGGCCCGACCTGTTTGCCAACTACTACAGGGAACAGTTCAACCTGCTGCTGCAGAACCACGGCTGCGCGCTGGAAGTGGGCATGAGCAAGCAGCCCATCCCCATCCACTTCAGCTTTGCCCAGCATGACCATGTGGAAGGCACGATGAGCGTCGAGCGCCGCCAATTGATGCGCGACGTGTTTGACCTGCCCGACCTGGCCGCCATGGACGACGGCATTGCCAACGGCACGCACGAGCCGGGCCCCAGGGAGCCGCTGCCGCTGGCGCTGTTCACCGCGCCGCGGGTGGACTATTCACTGCAGCGCATGCGCCACTACACCGGCACCTCGCCCGAGCATTTCCAGAACTTCGTGCTGTTCACCAACTACCAGTTCTACATCGACGAGTTCGTTCGTCTGGGCCACGAGATGATGGCCCGCCCGCTGGGCCAGGGTGGGCTGCTGGGCAACTGGCCCAAGCACGCGGCCGAAAGCGACGACTACATCGCCTTTGTGGAGCCGGGCAACGTGGTCGGCCGCCGCGCCGGCAGCGCAGCCCAGCCCGAAGACGCCTTCGGCGTGGCGCCACCGCGCCTGCCGCAGATGCCGGCCTACCACCTGGTGCGGCCCGACGGTTCGGGCATCACCATGGTCAACATCGGCGTGGGGCCGGCCAATGCCAAGAACATCTCTGACCACATCGCCGTGCTGCGCCCACATGCCTGGCTGATGTTGGGCCACTGCGCCGGCCTGCGCAACACGCAGAACCTGGGCGACTATGTGCTGGCCCACGGCTATGTGCGTGAAGACCATGTGCTCGATGAAGAGCTGCCGCTGTGGGTGCCGATCCCGCCGCTGGCCGAGGTGCAATTGGCGCTGGAGCGCGCAGTGGCCGATGTCACCCAGCTCGAAGGCTTTGCGCTGAAGAAGATCCTGCGCACCGGCACCGTGGCCAGCACCGACAACCGCAACTGGGAGCTGCTGCCGCACCCGGGCCCCGAGCGCCGCTTCAGCCAGAGCCGGGCAGTGGCGCTGGACATGGAAAGCGCCACGCTGGCGGCCAACGGCTTTCGCTTCCGCGTGCCCTATGGCACCTTGCTGTGTGTGAGTGACAAGCCGCTGCACGGTGAGATCAAGCTGCCTGGCATGGCCAATGCGTTCTACCGCGAGCGGGTGGACCAACACCTGCGCATCGGCATGCGCGCCATCGAGCTGCTGCGCCGCCAGCGCCTTGACCAATTGCACAGCCGCAAGCTGCGCAGCTTTGCCGAGGTGGCGTTTCAGTAGCCGCGCGCCAGCACCGCTGGCTGGCTGGCGCGGCATGGCGCATAGGCATCCAGCCCCGGCTGGTGGGCACTGGTGGCCACGCCCAGCAGCCCCAGCACCGAATGGAACAGGTGGTCATGCGACAGCGGCAGCCCAGCGCGGCCGCGCAGGCAGGCCACATCGAGCGGCTGGCGCTGCAGCAGGCCCGGGCTCAGCCAGGTGATCCAGGGCACACGCTTTTGCACATCGGGCGCCATGGCATACGGCAGGCCGTGCAGGTACAGGTTGTGCTCGCCCAGCGATTCACCATGGTCTGACACATACAGCAGCGCGGTGTCGTGGCTGGCCTGCTGGCGCTTGAGCCAGGCCACGGTCTGGGCCAGCACATGGTCGGTGTAGGCGATGGTGTTGTCGTAGGCATTGACCAGCTGCGCCTGGCTGCAGTCCTGCAGATCGTTGCTGCTGCATTCGGGCAAGAAGCGCTTGGCAGCGGCCGGCACGCGCTTGAAATACGCCGGGCCATGGCTGCCCATCTGGTGCATCACCAGCAGCACGCCGCGGGCGCGCTGCGCCGCTGGCAGCGCGGCCAGGCGCGCGTCCAGGCCCTGCAGCAGGATCGCGTCGTGGCATTCACCACTGCTGCAAAGCGCCGGGTCAGTCAGCGCGCCGGTGGCCACGCTGGGCACCCGGGCGCACACGCCCTTGCAGCCGGCCTGGTTGTCCAGCCACAGCACGGCCAGGCCGGCGCGCTGGGCCACGTCGAGCAGGTTCTCGTGGTCGGCCTGGCGGCTGTTGAAGCCCTCACGGCCGAGGTGCGAAAACATGCAGGGCAATGATGCAGCGGTGTTGGTGCCGCAGGCCCAGGCGTTGCTGAAGCTGAGCAGCGCTTCAGCCTGCGCCAGCGCGGCAAGCTGCGGGTTGGTGGGGCGCGCATAGCCGTTGAGCGCAAAGTTGCCGGCGCGCGCGGTCTCACCCACCACCAGCAGCAGCAGCGGCGGCTTGGCGCCGGGCGCTGCTGCAAGCAGGTGTGCGTCGGTGCCCAGCGGCTGCAGGCTGCGGCTGCCCCGGCGCAGCGGCTCGGCCGCCACCAGGCCCAGCGCGTAGATGGCGTTCAGCGGGTTGACCAGGTAGCGCAGCGGCTTGTGGTTGCGCATGGTCGATGCCAGCGGTTGAAAGCCAGCCAGCAGGGCCAGTGCCAGCACGGCCAGCGCCAGCAAGGCCACGCCGGCATTGCGCAGCAGCCGGCGCGGCCAGCGGCCATAGGCCAGCGGCATTCGCCACACCAGCCAGGCCGGCAGCGCGGCGCCCAGCAGCAGCGTGGCCAGCAGGCGCGGACTGGCCAGGTCAGCCGCCTCGCCCGGGTTGGTCTGCAGCACGTTGACCAGCATGCTCTGGTCGATGACGATGCGATAGGCCAGCATGAAGTGCGCACCGGTGGCGGTGGCCAGCAGCAGCAGCATGGCAGCGGGCTTGAGCGTCCAGCGCCAGGCCAGCAGGCTTTGCAACGCCACCAGCGCGGCCGTCGTCATCACCAGCAACGCGGCGGCCAGCCCCCAGCCCACCAGTCCGTGAAGCAGGCCCAGGCTTTGCAGCGCCTGCCACAGCGGCCAGTTGCCCAGCGTGGCGATGGCCAGGCTGGTGGCCAGCACCAGGGCCAGCGGGCTGCGGCCGGCAGTGTGGGGGCTGCTGTTCACGCCCAACTCTCCATCGCCGGGCCCAGCCGGCGGCAGCCACTGTCCAGCGCCCAGGCCAGGCACCAGCACAGCCAGCCGGTCCACAGCGTGTGGCTCATGAAGTGCGCACCGCGCCATTGCTGCGCCAGGCCCAGCAGCAGCCCGGCGGCCAGCGCCGCCAGCAGCCAGCGCCGCGCCTGCAGCGGCGCCACCTGCCGGAAAACGAACCAGCCGCCGATGAAGGCAAAGCCGGCGCTGGCATGGCCGGCGGGAAAGCAACCGCCGCGCGCCCCGGCCGCCGCGCCGAACCAGCGCCAGTGCGACACCGGCAGCGCCTGGCCGCCATAGTCCACCAGGCTCCAGGGGCAGGCCGCAGGGTTCACCGACTTCAGCAGCGCCACCAGCAACACTGACAGCAGCACACCAGCGGCCAGTTGCAGCCTGGCGCGCCAGTGCAACAGCCGCAGCGGGCCCAGCGGCCACCACACACCCAGGCACAGTGCCATGCCCAAGGCCCAGGCCAGCAGCCGGCCGCCGCTGTGCAGCACTGCGTTGAGCAGCCAATGCTGGCGCCAGGCAAAGCCGGTGGCACCGCCGGCAAGCTGGGCCATCCAGGCATCGGCGCCGGCAGCCTCCCAGGCCAGGATGGTCAGCGCCAGGCCCAGCGTGGCGGGCCAGCGCAAGTCTGTCGTGGTGCCAGCGGCGCGGCGGCTGGCAGCGCCTGCGGCAGCGGCATCGGGCGCCATCGGCGCGGGCAGTGGGATGGGTGGCATGGCGGCGGGCAAGGATTTGCAGAACAGGATTTGCAGAACACAAAGCCGGCCAGCATCGCAACAGCCGCTTAAGCCCACATTAAGCCCGGCCAGCACAATCGGGCCATGCGCGTGCTGGTGCTCGAAGACGACCCCCGGATCGCCGCTGGTCTGGTGGCCCACCTGGGCCGCCAGGGCCATGCGGTGGACACCGCTGCCACCTTGGCCGCTGGCTGGGCGGCGCTGTGTGCCGAACCCTTCGATCTGCTGCTGCTCGATCTGGGCCTGCCCGACGGCGACGGTGCCAGCCTGCTGGCGCGACTGCGCGCCGGCAGCGCGCGTGGCCTGCCCGACCCGCACACGCCGGTGCTGGTGATGACCGCGCGCGACGAAGTGGCCTCACGCATCGGCGCGCTCGACTCAGGCGCTGACGACTACGTCGGCAAACCGTTCGACCCCGACGAGCTGGCCGCCCGCATGCGAGCGCTGCGCCGCCGCGCCGCCGGCCGCAGCCAGGCGCTGCTGCAGCATGGCGGCTTGCTGGTGGACCCAGCGGCGCGCACGGTGCAGCGCGGCGGTGTGGCGGTGGCGCTGTCGGGGCGTGAGTTCGCGCTGCTGTTGCTGCTGCTCGAAGCGCGGCCGCGGGTGCTGTCGCGCGCACAGATCGAGGCCGCGCTCACCAACTGGCAAGGCGCGCTGGATAGCAATGCGGTGGAGGTGCATGTGCACCACCTGCGCAAGAAGCTGGGCGACGGCCTGATCCACACGCTGCGCGGCGTCGGCTACTGCATCCCCGATCTGGCCGGTCCGGCACCGGCACCGGCTCCCGCAACAGGCCAGGCCAGGCGATGAAAGCGCCCAGCTCGCTGTTTTCAAACTTGCTGGCCTGGTCGCTGGCGACATTGGGCCTGCTGTGGCTCAGCTTCATCATTGCCGGCTATTTGATCGGCCTGGAAGAAACCGACGAATTGATGGATGGCCAACTGGCCAGCGTGGCGGCACTGGTCGTCGACAGCGGCGCCTGGCCGCAAACCACTGCACAGCCCACCCCCATGTCGGGCGCCGTGCCAGCCGGCCGCCATGAATACCAGCAACCGATCACGCTGGTGGTGTGGGATGCCGATGGCCGTGTTGTGCTGCACCGAGGCCCGGCGCCGCTGCCCGCCTTCGACCGCAGTGACGGCTTTGCATCGCTGCAACTGGGCCAGCCACCGCAGGCCTGGCGCAGCTTTGCACGCTGGTCGGCAGCCGAGCCCCGGCGCCGGGTGATGGTCTTGATCGGTCAGGCCGACCGCGACGAACTGGCGTTGGACATTGCCGGTGACATGGCCATGCCAGGCCTGCTGCTGCTGCCGGCCCTGGCACTGGGCCTGGGCCTGGCGCTGCGGCGTGGGCTGCGGCCGTTGCGGTCGTTGTCAGACGATGTGCAGGCGCTGGGGCTGCAGCCCGGCCAGGGCCTGCACAACACGCACCCGGCGCAAGAGTTCAGCACCATGGTGGCGGCGGTCAACACCCTGGTGCAGCGCTTCAATGACGCGCTGCGGCGCGAACGTGAACTGGCCGGTGAACTGGCGCATGAGCTGCGCACGCCGCTGGCCGCGCTGGTGCTGCAGGCCCGCGCACTGCGCGAGTCGCCGGGCACGGCCGCCTCGCCCGACCAAACGCAGGCGCTGGCCCGGCTGGAGCATGACGCGCTGCAGGCCGGCGCGGTGTTGGCCGAGCTGCTGGCACTGGCACGCGCCAGCCGCACCGCGCTGGCCGATGCCGCCGTGCCGGTGGACCTGGTGGCGCTGGCCCAGCGGGTGCTGGCCGATCGCGCCCAGGTGGCGCTGGCCGGCGGCCATGACCTGGCGCTGGTGCAGAGCCCACCGGGCGCCGTGGCCACCAGTGCGCCCTTCACCGTGCGCGGCCATGCGGTGCTGCTGGGCCTGGCGCTGGCCAACCTGGTGGACAACGCGCTGGCCCACTCCAGCGGCGCCACGCTGGTGGAGCTGCGGCTGGATGCCACCAGCCAGTGCCTGCAGGTGTGCAACGGGCCACTGCCCGGTGCGCCGACCAAGCCGTCTGACCCCATGCCAGGTCCATCGAACCTGGGCTTCGGCCTGGGCCACCGTGTGGTGGCCAAGGTGGCCGAACTGCACGGCGCGTTGTTCAGCGCCGTGCCGGCGCCGGCCGGCTTCATGCACTGCTACCAACTGCAGTTCACCAAACTCACGCGCCCAACGCCTTGAACAGCAGCACGCGGTTGTTCAACTCACCGAGCCGGGCCTGCAGCACCGCCTGCTCGGCGGTAAACAGGCTGCGCTGGGCCTCCAGCAACTCCAGCGTGTTGGCCGCACCCTGCTCGGCTTTGAGGGTGGTGAGCCTGGCGGTGTCGCGTGCGGCGGCGCGCTGCGCTTGCAGCGCCTCGCGCTGGGCGCGCCAGGTGGCGCTGGCCGCCAGCGCGTCAGCGGTCTCGCGGAATGCCACCTGGATGGCGCGCTCATATTGCGCCTGGGCCGCCAGCTGGCTGGCCTGGGTGGCCTCCAGGCTGGCCTGGCGCCGGCCGCCGTCGAACACGGTGAGCACCAGGCCGGCGGCCAGCGTGTAGGCAAAGTTGCCGCCCTGGAACAGGCCCGACAGTTGCGGTGACACCTGGCCGGCCTGGCCAGTCAGGCTGATGCTGGGCAAGAAGGCCGCGCGTGCCGCATCGATGTTGGCATCGGCAGCGCGCAGCAAGGCTTCGGCCTGCATCACATCGGGCCGGCGCAGCAGCACCGCTGAGGACAGGCCGGCCGCTGGCTCGGCCACCCAGGCTTCGTCAGCCAGCAGCGCAGCGCCATCGGCCGGCGGTTGGCCGGCAGGCAACGGCTGGCCCAGCAGCAGCGCCAGTGCATTGGTGTCTTGCGCCTGTTGGCGCGTCAGCTGCGCCAGCGTGGCACGGGCCTGCGCCACCAGGGCCACCTGGGCCTGCAAATCCAGCAGCGACGAGGCGCCTGCCGCTTCACGCAATTGCACCAGCGTCAGGCTTTGCTCGCGGCTGGCCAGGGTCTGGCGGGCGAGTGCCAGCAGCTCGTCGTCGGCCTGCAGTGCCAGGCCGGCTTGCAGCACCGCCGCCACCACACTCAGCTCGGCCGCGCGCTGGGCCTGCGTGCTGGCGTTCAACTGCGCGGCTGCGGCCTCGCTCAGGCTGGCCAGGCGGCCGAACAGGTCGATCTCCCAGCTGGCCAGTTGCACACCGGCGCTGAGTGTGTTGGCCTGTTCACCCTGGCTGTTGGGCGCGCGGCTGGCGTTGAGCCCGGCGCCAATGCTGGGCAGGCGGTTGGCGTCGCTGCTGCGCAACTGGGCCCGTGCGCGCTGCACGTTGGCCGCCGCCACGCGCACATCGCGGTTGTGCTGCAGCGCCAGGCCGATCCAGCCGCGCAGCCGCGCCGACGGCACCAGGCTGTCCCAGGTCAGGGCTGGTATGTCGGCCGCCGCGCCCGCAGCCACCGGCAGCGCCGCCGGCACATCGGCGCTTTGCAGGGCCAGCGCGGGCGGCAACGGGCGGCGGTCGGCCGGTGTGGCACAGCCGGCCAGCACCAGGGCCGCCAGCAGCATCAGGCTGCGCGGTTGGGGTCGGCGCGCGCTCATGCCGATGCCCCCGGTGCGTGGCCCGTGCCGGCCAGGCCGGGTGGTGGTGCAGGCGGTGTGGGTGGTG
>JANNMP010000476.1:0-21461 GCA_031398015.1 Burkholderiaceae bacterium | reverse complement strand
TGGAGATCACCTCGATGCGCTTTCTCGACAAGATGCGCCGCACCGGCCAGCCGCCGGGCGCCGATGTCAGCATGCTGAAGATCCGCGGCACCGAGGTGCAGCAGATGATCACCGAGCTGATGATGCAGGCGGTGGGGCCGCGGGCCGCGCCGTTCAAGGCTGTTGACAGCGGCGACATCGATTTCTTCACCAGCCGGCTGGCGCCGCGCTACTTCAACTACCGCAAGGCCAGCATCTACGCCGGGTCCAACGAGATCCAAAGAAACATCATCGCCAAGATGAGCCTCGGGCTCTGACGGAGCCGACAGCATGAACTTCGACCACAGCGACGAGCAGCAGCAACTGGCCGACAGCCTGCGCAAGTACCTGGCCGGCCACTACAGCTTCGAGCAGCGCAAGGCCGTGCTGGCCTCAACCAGCGGCTTGAGCGACAGCGCCTGGGCGGCGTTTGCCGAGATGGGGCTGACAGCCATCACCGTGTCCGAGGCCGACGGCGGTTTCGGCGGCGGCGCGGTTGATCTGATGGCGGCGATGGAAGCCTTCGGCGACGCGCTGGTGGTCGAGCCGCTGCTCGACAACGTGGCGCTGGCCGGCCGGTTGCTGGCGCGCTGTGGCTCACCAGCGCAGCGCGCGGCCTGGCTGCCGGGGCTGATCGACGGCAGCGTGAAGCTGGCGTTTGCCTGCAGTGAACCCGGCCAGCGTTACAGCCTGGTGCCGGCTGCCACCACCGCCACGCCCGAGGGCAGCGGCTGGGTGCTGGCGGGCGAGAAATGCGTGGTGGTGGGCGCGCCATCGGCCACGCGGTTGATCGTCTCGGCAGCCACGCCGCAGGGCGCCAGCTTGTTCATCGTCGACCCGCAGGCCGCGGGCGTGGCGCTGAACCCCAGCCGCACGGTGGACGGCATGCGGGTGGCCGATGTGCGCTTGACCAATGTGATGCTCGGCGCCGACGCGCTGCTGGGCCCGGCCGGAGGGGCGCAAGCGGCCATAGACGAAGCCACCGACTTCGCCACCGCCTTGCTGTGCGCCGACGCCATCGGCGCAATGCAGAGCGCCAATGACGCGACGCTCGACTACATCAAGCAGCGCAAGCAGTTCGGCGTGCCGATCGCCAGCTTCCAGGTGCTGCAGCACCGCATGGTGGAGATGGTGATCTGCACCGAGCAGGCGTGCTCGATGGCGATCCTGGCCGCCAGCACCGTGGACAGTTGCACCGACGCTGTTCAGCGTTCGCGCGTGGTGTCGGCCGCCTAGATCAAGATCGCCGACGCGGCGCGCCAGGTCAGCCAGGAATCAGTGCAGTTGCACGGCGGCATGGGCATGACCGAAGAGTTGAAGGTGTCACACACCTTCAGGCGCCTGACGATGGCGGCGCAGCGTTTCGGCGATGCCGACCACCATCTGGCGCGATATGCCAGCCTGACCTGACCGGAGCCGACCATGGGTGACAGATTGCTTGGCAAGGTGGCCATCATCACTGGCGCGGGCTCGGGCATCGGCCGCGCATCGGCGCTGCTGTTTGCTGCCGAAGGCGCCAAGCTGGTGCTGGGTGACAAGACCGATGCGGTGCACGACACCGCCAAAGCCATCGTGGCCGCAGGTGGCCAGGCCACAGCCTTGCAGATGGATGCCGGTGTCGAGGCCGATGTGGCCAACCTGGTGGCCGCCGCGTTGACGGCCTACGGCCGGCTGGACGTCGCCTTTGCCAATGCCGGCATCGGCGGCGGCATGGCCAGCATCTTCGATGCCACGCCTGAGCTGTGGACCGAGGTGCTGCGTGTCAACCTGATCGGCCCCTGGCTGATGGTCAAGCATGCCGGCAAGGCAATGGCCGATGCCGGCAACGGCGGCAGCATTATCTGCACCGCGTCGGTGGCGGGCATCCGCTCTGGCGCTGGCGGCCCGGCCTATTCGGCCAGCAAGGCCGGTGTCATCAACCTGGCGATGGTCTCGGCCCAGCAGCTGTGCGAGACCGGCGTGCGTGTCAATGCGCTGTGCCCGGGCCTGACTGAAACCGGCATGACCAAGCCCACCTTCAACTACGCCAAGGACAAGGGCGTGAGCCACAAGCTGGGCCGGCTGAACCCGCTGCGCCGCGCCGCCCAGCCCGAAGAGCTGGCCAATGTGGCGCTGTTTTTGGCCAGTGAGCAGAGCAGTTATGTCAACGGCCAGGCAATTGCGGTGGACGGTGGCTTGAGCAGCAGCCACCCGGTGACGCGGCAGCTGCCGGGGCAGACGGCGGTCTGATCCCCACACCCCCAAACACCAGCCGCAGCGCCAGCTGCGGTGCCAGGAGACACCAGCATGTACCAACCTTTTGATTTGACCGGCCGTGGCGCCGTGGTCACCGGTGGCAATGGCGGCATCGGCCTGGGCATGGCCCGGGCGCTGTTGGCATCGGGCGCCAAGGTCAGCATCTGGGGCAACCGCGCCGACAAGACCGAGGCCGCGCGGGCTCAATTGGTGGCCGAATGCGGCGACGCGAGCCGCGTGCACGCCTTGGCCTGTGATGTCGGCGAAGAGGACCAGGTGGACGCCGCGTTCGCCCAATCAGTGGCCGCGCTGGGCACGGTGCACGCCTGCTTTGCCAATGCCGGTGTCTCGGGCAAGGGCAACATGGTGATGGACATGACGCTGGCTGAATTCCGCCGCGTGCAGCGCATCAATGTGGAAGGCGTGTTCCTCACGTTCCGCGCTGCGGCACGCCACATGGCGGCGCATGGCGAGGGTGGCAGCCTGGTGGCCACGGCCAGCACCGCAGCGGTGGAAGGCGCGGCGCGCAACAGCCACTATGGCGCCAGCAAGGGGGCAGTCACCGCCTTTGTGCGGGCGCTGGCGGTGGAGCTGGCGCGCCACAAGATCCGCGTCAACAGCATCCTGCCGGGCTGGATCGTCACCGAGATGACCGAGCGCTCGGTGGCCAATGACAAGTTTGCCGGCGCGGTGATGCCACGCATCCCGGCGCGGCGCTGGGGCGGCATCGATGATTTCGGCGGCATCGCTGTCTACCTGGCCAGCGGCGCATCGGGCTACACCACCGGCGAGCAGTTCATCATCGATGGTGGCTACACCAAGTTCTGACGTCGAATTCAGACCAAGGAGACACACATGCAGCACTGGAAACCCGCCGCCCTGCTGGTAACGGCGCTCTGCGTCGGCACGGCGACCTGGGCAGCTGAAGCATCCACCGACAGCACCTGGGACAAGGTCAAAGGCTTCTCGCACCAGCAGAAAAACGAGGCCATGGCAGCGGGCAAGAAGCTGATCGCCGAGACCGACAAGAAGATCGCCGCGCTGGCCAGGCAGACCAAGACCGCCACTGCCGAGACCAAGGCTGCGCATGAGGCCAACATGCAGGAGCTGCAAGACAAGAAGAAAGCCGCCCAGGCCGAGCTTGACAAGATGGGCAAGGCCAGCGGTGAGGTGTGGGACGCCACCAAGACCGGCTTTGCCGACGCCGGCAAAGCGCTGGGCGCGGCTTACGACAAGGCCGCTGCAGCAGTCAAGAAGTGACAGCAGCCGCCCACAGCACCGCCCACACCACGGCCCACAGCACCGCCCACACCACAGCAGGCACACCCACCATGGCCATCACCACCACCAAGCCCGGCATCGATCTGGGCATCATCACCAGCAACGGCGAGGCGATGCTGGGCTTCTACCGCGACGTGCTGGGCCTGAAAGTGCAAGGCCAGATGCCGATGCCCGGCGGCAGCGGCACCATGCACCGCCTGCTGTGTGGTGACAGTCTGATCAAGCTGGTGGTGGTGCCCGGCACGCCCACGCCGGCCGCGCCCGGTGGCATTGGCGGCGGCGCGGGTTACCGCTACTGGACCATCAGCGTGCCCAACCTCACCGAGATGGTGAAGAGCTGCAGCGAAGCCGGTGTCACCATGGTCTGGCCCGAGCGTGAAATCCGCCCGGGTGTGCGCATCGCCATGGTGGCTGACCCGGACGGAAATTGGGTGGAGTTCTTGCAGCTGGGATGAGCGTACAACGGGCGGCAACGCGGGCCGCCCACCCAACCCTGATCAGGCTGCGGCCAGAGCGCGCCGCCGCACCAGCCAGCCCAGCGCACCGCCGCCCAACCCCAGCAGCAGCCAGCTGCCAGGCTCGGGCACGGCGCTGATCTGCGCTGCGGCAATGTTCTGCAATGCAGCGGCGTTGGCCGACGAAATGCCCAGCGCCGCAGCGGCCGTTTCGCCAGCGCCCAGCGTGCGCGGGTCGGCGCCGGTCATCATGCCGAAGATCACCAGCGCATGCAGGTAGTAACCCTCGTTGCTGGCGTGGTAGCTGTCGCTGGCCCACAGGTTGACCTTGCCGGCGTCGATGCCGTCGTAGGGGTTGGTGTCGGCCACACCGTCGGCAAACGCGCGGTTCCAGGCCAGGCCCACCGGGTTCACCCGGTCGACCACCGCCGGATTGTTGGCGGCGGCCATCAGGTAGCCGTTGTGCACGTCGATGCCCATCTTGGTGATGGCCTGGCCCAGCCAGAGGCTGTTGGTCTGGTAGGTCAGGTCGGCGCGTGACCAGGTGGCCGTGAGGCTGATGTCCACATTGGCATTGCGGGCCTGGAACATCGCGCCCAGCAGGCCGGTGTAGCTGCTGATGGCCGCCGGGTTTCCCGGGTTGGCGAAGTCCAGCGTGCTCTGGCCGTGCATCACCACCTTGTCCCAGGCGCGGTCGATCAAGGCCTTGCGGGCAGGGGTGTCGTAGTGGAAGCTTAGGTTGCTGCCAGGCTGAGTTTCGAGGCTGACGTCATAGTCCAGCCCGGCCTGCTGGGTGAAGGCCTTGAACAGCGCCGGCACGCCGCCAATGCCGCCGCCGTTCAGGTCAGTGACGGTGCCAGCGGCATAGGTCTGCACTGTGGCCAGCGCGCCGTAGGTGAAGCTGTTGCCGATGAACAGGATCGACGTGCCCGCTGCCGCAGGCGTGGATTGCAGCAGCAGCCACGCTGCGGCGGCGCCTGCGGCGAGGCCCGCGCGCTGTCGCGATGTGGAATGGGTCAGACGATCAGTCATGGGCTTCAGTCTCCGTGGATGGTGTTCGGGTGTGCGCGCTGCTGCGCGCCTGAACACTACGCCGTGCGGCCAGCCCAGGCAAGCGGCGCCTGCTGCAGTTCAGCAGTGCGCCGATGCACAGCGCCCGCTGTGCCCGCTCAGCTGCTGGCCGCCTGCGCCATGGGCGGCAGCGCTGCCAGCATGCGCTGCAAATGGCCCAGATTGGCCGCATGCGTCTTGCCGCGAATGGCGCTGATCTGTGACCGCACCGTGGCCACGGTCACGCCGCCGTCGCTGGCCACCTGTGCCGGGCTCAGGCCGCGTTGCAGCGCCGTCAACACCGCCGACTCGGCCAGCGTCAGCTTGTGGGCCTGGCAAAAGAACTGCAGGCCCAGCATCTGGGGCTCACCCCGGCTGCCCAGCATGAACAGCACGGCCGGCGTCTGGCTCGCGTCATCCGGGGTCAGCGGCACCACGCAGACCGTGTCAGCCCAATGCTGGCGCTGAAAGGTCATCATCGTGCGGCGCCACTGGCGTGCGCGCACCAGCGCCTGTGCCAGCGTGTGTGCCTGCGCAGAGTCGCTGGTGTGCAACAACCTTGCATTCAATTGCAGCGGCGCCGTGGCATCGCACCAGCGCCGTGCCGCGCGGTTGGCATGCAGCACCACACCGCTGCCGTCGGTCAGCACCAGGCCGACGCCGATTTCGTCGACCAGCGCGCGCCACAGCGTGGTGCCCAGGCCGCCGGCTGCGGCTGCCGCTGGTGGGCTGGCCTGGGTTTGCCGCGCAAGCCCGCAGTCCAGGTGGTTGGTTGATTGCGCAAACGCTGGCGCAGCAGCGGTGAGGGCTTCAAGCACAGACAGCATGGCAGCTCCGATCAGTGGCAGGGGCGGCCTGTGTGCACTCCTCTGCGGCCAAGCCCGGCGCTGTTGCTGCGCTGGTTCTGGCAGAGAGGCCAACCGGCCTGCAGCCATGCTGCGCGTCGGATGCCAAGAAGTCGCTGTGGTGGCTTGAAACGTTCTTTAGCGTTCTGAAACCCCGCCCGGCTCAGCGCTCAAAGTACCCGTGCACGTCGGCGCTGGGGTCGACCAGGCCCAGTACCGCGTTGCCCGCCAGCTTGTCGCTCATCAGCGCCGATTCGACGCAGCCGACGTTCAGGCCGTTGTAGGTCCAGTCGCCGGCCAGGTACAGGTTGCCGATGCCTGCGGCCTTGCCGGCGTCCAGACGGTGGCGGGTGCTGCCGGCCACTGCCTGCACACAGCGCTCAGTGGGCTGCACATTGGCCCGGATGTACTGCTGCGCCAGGCGGCTGCCGGGCTCGGTGGTGCTGGCCCGGTCGCGTGGCACCAGCTTGGTTTCGTCGAACTGGTCGGTGTTGACGATGGCCCCCTTGGGAAGCATGCGCGGCAGTTCACTGCTGACGAATTGGCGTGCCTGGTCCATTGCCGCGGCCTGGCGCTGGGCCGGGTACAGCGGGTTGTGCAGATCGGGCCCACCGGCGGGCGTGGGCAGCACATCGGCGAAGTACCAGACCGAGTGCGGTGCGTCGTGGCTGGGCCAGCGCTCATGGCGCAGCACGTCCGAATAATCGGCAAACGTGTCATGCGGGTGGGCAAAGCCCGCACCCAGCCCGTCACCCGGCTGCTGTCGACCACCATCACCCACGGTGAGCGCGACAGGCTGGACAGCACGTCCTCGACCAGGCCGTCGGCAAAGTCGTCGTCGTCCTGGGTGTCTGAGACATTGACCGGCGGCAACACGGCAATCGACGGTGCGGTTCGCCCCGGTGTGTTGCCGCCGGCCGCCGGGCTGACAGGCAGCGTCCAGCGGTAGCCGCGGCCCGGCGCGCAAGTGTTGCGGCACACCGGCCCAGCGCAGCGGCTCAGGCCTTGCCGTGCCCCGACATCTCCGCCCCCGCATCGCCAGCCAGCTGCCTGAACCACCACAGCGAGCCCAGCGACAGCAGCCCCACCGCCGCAAACGCACGCTGGAAGTCCACCGCCAGCAGCAGGCTGCGGCCGTCGGCCAGGCGTGAGGCGTCCAGCAGCATGGCAGCCACCGCGACACCAGCCGCCAGGCTCAGCTGCTGCGCCACCGCCACCAGCGCGGTGGCGCGGCTCAATTGATCATTGGCCACCTCGGCATAGCCCAGCGTGTTCAGGCTGGTGAACTGCAGTGAGCGGAAGAAGCCGCCCACCAGCAGCAGCGTGATCACCACCGCGCCCGGCGTGGCGGCGGTGACCAGCGCCAGCACGATGATCAGCGCGCTGCTGAAGCCTGCGTTGCACAACAGCACACGCTTGAAGCCCCAGCGCCGCAGGATCGGTGCAGCCGTCAGCTTCATCGTCACCGCGCCCACGGCCGAGCTGAAGGTGAGCAGGCCTGACTGCAGCGCGCTCATGCCGAAGCCGATCTGCAGCATCAGCGGCAGCAAAAAGGGCAGGGCGCCCACCGCGATGCGGAACAGGTTGCCACCCATGATCGAGATGCGCAGGCTGGCGCTGCGCAGCAGCCTGAGATCCAGGATGGGGTGGGCGCAGCGGCTGGCATGGCGGCCATACAGCGCCAGCAGCAGCGCGCCGCCGGCCAGCATGGCCAGCGCCAGCACCGGGTGGGTGCCACCGCTGCCCAGCAGCGTGAAGCCGAAGATCGCCAGCGACAGGCCACCGCCGGTCAGCCCGAAGCCGCGCCAGTCCATCGGCGTGGCCGTGGCCGCGCGCACCTGCGGCACCCACCACAGCGCCAGCGCCAATCCAACCAGGCCCACCGGCAGGTTGAGCCAGAAAATGCCGCGCCAGTGGTGGTGGGTGGTGATGAAGCCGCCCACCGGCGGGCCCAGGATCGGCGCGAACAGCGTGGGGATGGCCAGCCAGGCCATGGCTGACACCATCTCGGCACGCGGGATGGCGCGCAGCAGGATCAGCCGGCCGACCGGCAGCATCATGGCTCCGCCCAGGCCCTGGCAAAAGCGGCCGGCCACCAAGCTGTGCAGGTTCCAGGCCAGCGCGCAGCCGATCGACGCCAGCGTGAACACCGCAATGGCGGCGGCAAACACCGTCTTGGCACCAAAGCGGTCGGCGCACCAGCCGGAAATCGGGATGAAGATCGCCAGCGCCACGTAGTAGGCGGTGAAGGCCAGCTTCAACGTCAGCGGGTCGACCTGCAGGTCAGCCGCCATCGCCGCCAGCGACGTGGCGATCACCGTGCTGGTCAGGCTTTCCATGAACAGCGCCGCCGCCACCACCAGCGTCAGCGTGCGGGTGCTGGGCGCCTGGGGGCCGGCCACGTCAGCGCGCAGCGGCTGGGGTCATGCTGGCTGCCACGGCCTCGTCGATCAGTGCGGCCATCAGCGCCGGGTCTTCCATCGGCAGAAAGTGGGTCTTGTCGGCGCGGTGCGTGTCGCGGCCATGCGCGAACTCGGCCGCCAGGCCTGGCCAGGTGGGTGAGCCCAATGGGTCCCAGGGTTGGACCGTGGGGTCTTGCGAGCGCGCCCGCACCACATGCACGGGGATGTTGAGCGCATGCACCATGGCGTAGGTGAGCGGGTTGTTGCGCGCCAACGGATACACCTGGGCTTCATGGCGCGGGGCGCAGGCCAGCACGTAGCCACGGCCGCTGCCGTTGTGGCTGTCAACTGGCACGAGGCCGTGCACGCAATAGTCCATCAGCGCGCGGCGGTTGAACACCGCATACGGCGGCCGGTCGGCAAAGCGCGCAAACATCGCCTGCGCCGAGTCGAAGTGGTTCTTGCGCTGGGCGGCTGGGTGCAGCTGGCCCAGCGGCACCGGTGGCAGCTGGTAGGCGGCGGGCGCCAGCATCACCGGGTCAACCAGGATCAGCCGGCTGAAGGCGCCCGGGCAGTGCACTGCCGCCTGCACCAGCGCATGCGCGCCCATGCTGTGGCCCACACCCACGGCGCCTTGCAGGCCGCAGGCATGCACTTGCGCGGCCTGGTCGGCGCCGAAGGCATCCCAACTGGCAAAGTCATCGGCCTGGCTGCGGCCGTGGCAACGCTGCTCGATGGCGATCACATGGCGCGGTGCGGCCAAGTGGCGCACGGCTTCGTCCCACACCCGGCCATGGAAGCCGGTGGCATGCACCAGCCACACCGTGGGGCCTTGGCCGCGTTGTTCTGCATGCCACTCGAAGTGGGCCAGCCGCACCGCGCCAGCCTGGCTGAAGTGCAGTTGCGGCGCGGCGCCGTCAGGCATGCCGCTCACACCTCGGCCGCCAGCCGGCTGGCCTGGTCGATGGCGCGCTTGGCATCCAGCTCGGCGGCCTCGTAGGCGCCGCCCACCAGGTGCGATGGCACACCTGCGGCCTGCAGGCTGTCGTACAGCGTGCGCAACGGCGTCTGGCCGGCGCAGACGATGACCGTGTCCACCGCAAACAGGCGTGGCTCGCCATTGACCAGCGTGTGCAGGCCGGCATCGTCGATCTTCAGGTATTCGACCCCACCCACCATGTGCACCCCGCGGCGCTTGAGCAGCATGCGGTGCGTCCAGCCGGTGGTGCGGCCCAGGTTCTTGCCCAGCGCATCGGCCTTGCGTTGCATCAGCGTCACCTCGCGGTCT
Organism: Burkholderiaceae bacterium; assembly: GCA_031398015.1. Classification (GTDB taxonomy): domain Bacteria; phylum Pseudomonadota; class Gammaproteobacteria; order Burkholderiales; family Burkholderiaceae_C; genus Pseudaquabacterium. The sequence continues at coordinate 11,887 of JANNMP010000476.1, read as the reverse complement.
GATCTGGCGACCTGCGGCTCAACGCCCGTCACGCCACCGCGTGGGTGCTTGTCGAAGTCGATGCCCCATTCGCGCGCAAACACGCCGATGTCCACCGCGCCCGAGGTGCCGTGGTGGCTGACCAGCTCGGCCACGTCAAAGCCGATGCCCCCCGCGCCCATGATGGCCACCCGCTGGCCGATGGGCTTGCGGCCCAGGATGGCGTCAATGTAGGCCACCACCTTGGGGTGGTCGATGCCCGGCAGGCTGGGCGTGCGCGGCTGGATGCCGGTGGCCACCACCACCGCATCAAAGCCTTCGGCCTGCAGCAGCGCGGCATCGGCCCGTTGCCCCAAGCGCAGCGTGATGCCCAGCTTGCCGATCATGCGGTTGAAGTAGCGCAGCGTTTCGTGGAACTCTTCCTTGCCGGGAATTCGCTTGGCCAGGTTGAACTGGCCGCCGATCTCGCTGGCGCTGTCGAACAGCGTCACCGCGTGGCCGCGCTGCGCCGCCACCGTGGCCGCCGCCAGCCCGGCCGGGCCGGCGCCGACCACGGCGATGCGCTTGGGCGTGGCGGTGGGCCGGTAGTTCAGCAGGGTTTCGTTGCAGGCGCGTGGGTTGACCAGGCAGCTGACCTGCTGGCGGCCGCCGAAGGTGTGGTCCAGGCAGGCCTGGTTGCAGGCAATGCAGGTGTTGATCTCGTCCTCGCGGCCTTGTGCGGCCTTGAGCACCAGGTCAGGGTCGGCCAGCATCGGCCGCGCCATCGACACCAGGTCAGCATCACCGCGCGCCAGCACGGCCTCGGCCACCGCCGGCATGTTGATGCGGTTGCTGGTGATCACCGGCACCCCCACCACCTTGCGCAGCCGGCCGGTGACTTGCGCAAACGCCGCGCGCGGCACCATGGTGGCAATGGTCGGCACCGGCGCCTCATGCCAGCAGAAGTGGGTGCTGATGATGTTGGCGCCTGCCGCCTCGACGGCCTGGGCCAGCGACACGATCTCGTCCCAGGCCAGGCCACCGTCGAGCATGTCCATCGCCGCGATGCGGAAGATCAGGATGAACCGTGGCCCCACGGCAGCGCGCACCCGCCGCACCACCTCCACCGGGAAGCGCATGCGGTTGGGCCAGCTGCCGCCCCATTGGTCGGTGCGCAGGTTGGTCTTCTGCACCAGGAATGTGGACAACAAATAACCGGCCGAGCCGATGATTTCGACACCGTCGTAGCCCGCCGCCTTGGCCAGGCCAGCGCAGTTGGCAAAGTCAGCCAGCTGCTTCTCGATGCCGGCGTCGTCCAGCGCGTTGGGCGTGTGGTGGCCGATGCGGCTTTTGACCGCCGACGGCGCCACGCAATCGGGCGTGCGCGCCAGCGCCCCGGTGTGCAGGATCTGCATCACGATCTTCACGTCGGGGTCGGCCGCATGCACCGCGGTGGTGATCAGGCGGTGCTGCTCGGCTTCAGCCGGTGTGGACAGCTTGCTGCCGCGCCCGGCCTCCACATTGGGGTAGATGCCGCCGGTGATGACCATGCCCACGCCACCGCGCGCACGCTCGGCAAAGTAGGCCGCCATGCGCGGGAAACCCTCGGCCGCTTCTTCCAGCCCGGTGTGCATCGAGCCCATCAGGATGCGGTTCTTCAGCCGGGTGAAGCCCAGGTCCAGCGGGCTGAACACATGCGGGTAGCGGCTGCTGCCGGTGTTGCTGGACGGGTTGGCGCTGGTGTTTGCGCTGCTGTTGGCAAGCAGGGTGGTGCCGGTCATGGATGGCCTCGGGTCGGTGTCGGTGCGGCGCCTGCGGCGCCAGCGGCCATGCTGCGGCAAGCAGGGCGGCTGAGGGTATCGTCGAAACTGACGAATCGCCGCACCGCCGCACCGCCGCACCGCCGCGCCACCGCGCCCAAGCTTGTTGGTGCCCGAGCCTCAGTCCATCTGCTGCGCCAGCTGAGCGGCTTTCTGGCGGTAGAAGCGGGCTGATGCCGGATTGCCACCGGCCTGGTGGCGCTGCGCCACCTGGGTGGCGGCGGCGCTGGCGGCCTCAAACGCCTGGATCAGCGTGTTGCGCTCACCGTCGTTGACCACCTCGCCGCGCTCGAATCTGCCGGCGCGGTAACCGCCGGTCAACTCGATGGCGCCCAACACCGGCTGGCCGTTCTTGAGCCGGCCGTAGAACACCTGCAGCACCTGGTTGCCCTTGAGCGCACGCAGCGTGCCCAGGCCCTGGGCCAGGCCGCCGTGGCAGTCACCGGTCCAGCGCACCTGGCGGGCGTCCCAGCCGCTGGGCACGGCAAAACGGCAGCGCGCAGGGCCGGCCAGGGGCAGATTGGCGGGGCCCGCTGCCGACGCAGCAGCGCTGGCCGCTGCCACTTGCGCCTGGGTGGGCACAGCCAGAAACAACCCCAGCGCCAGCGCCAGCGCAACAAACCAGGCACAACGATCAGCCATCACGTCAGCGCCGCCGCCCATTGGTCAATCAAGGTCTTGCCACCTTCAAAGTGCATGCCGTCCTCTTTGCGAAATGCCGCACCCCAGAACCAGCCATGGCGGTTGAAGATCGGTGCGATCAGCGTCAGCCCGTGTTGCACGTTGTTGTCGCCATAGGCATCGAGCACGCCGTTGAGCGTGAGATCGATCGCCGTGCCCCAGGAATGGTTGGAGATGGCACTGGCCGACCCCCGCACCAGCCGGCAACACAACATCCCGGCGCTGCCCAGGCCGGCATACACGGCAGGCTGCTCTTTGGCGATGTCGGCCATCACCAGCTTCAGGCTGAGCACGGCGGGCGTCAAGCCGGTGACGCGGAACGGCCCCACTGAATCGAGCACCAGGTTCTTGCGCAGGCGCGGGTTGGTGGGCATCTGGCACAGGCTGGTGTAGCCGCCGCCGACCAGCGGCGCGCCCAGCTTGTCCAGCACATAGGCATTGCCCACGGCGGTGATGCCGGCATTGATGCTGGCCGCCGCCGGGCGCGGCACCGGCCGCAGGATGCTGCTGGCATCGGCCGGTGGCTCGGCCGCGCGGCCGGTGAAGCTGGCCGCCAAGTGGCGCCAGGTGTTGCCACCGGGGTCGACCACACCGTCGGGCTGGCGCAGAAACGCGCCCTGGAAATCGGTGATGGCGCCGATGGTGGAATCACCGCAGTCGCCGTCGGCGCCGCCCTTGATGGCATAGCCACGCGCCAGCAACAGGTTCTGCACCACCAGCACATCGGCGCGACGGTTGGCGGCGCGGCGGCCGACGGGGGCTGAGAGGTCTTGGGTGCTCATCTTGGTGCTCCGTGTGTTTGCCGCTCAGCTGTGCTGAAGCGGCTTGGGCGGCTTGGGCGGCTGCGATGGTATGCCTTGGCGCCGCGCTGGCACATCCCCAGCAAGGCCGCCAGCTCAGGGCGGCGGGTCGAACAGGCCGTCAAACAGCGCCGGCCGCAGTTGCAGCGCCTGGGCATTGCGCTGCAGCTGGTCGCGCATGATGTCCAGCGAGCCCTTGGCGTACTGGCATGCCGCTGCCGCGCTGCGGTACTGGGCCAGCGCGGCGGCAGTGTCGCCGGCCAGCAGGTTGGCCTCGGCCAGGCTGGCTTGGTCCCAGGCGGTGCGGCTGGCGGCGGGCTTGTCCTCCAGCATCTGGCGCACCTGGCGCGCCACGGTCTGGCTCAGCGTCTTGTCGCCGCGCCACAGGCTGATGGCCGCCACATTGATGCCGGGGTAGTGGTCGGGTGTGGTCTCGAAGCTGCGGCGGTAGATGTCGAAGGCGCGCTCCAGGTCGCCAGGCTGCTGGCTGTGCAGCCAGCGCTGCTTGTAGCGCCCGCCCAGGATGCCGCTGGTCTCGGGGTCGACATGGCCTTCGGCATACAGCTGTTCCAGCATCTGCAGTGCAGGCGCGATGTTGGCGGCGCCGCCCATCTGGGCGCGGGCCAGCGCGCTGAGCTGCCGGCTGCGCAAGCCAGGCGCGGCATGCTGCAGCAGGGCCGACGCCTCGGCCGGCGCGGCCAGCTGGATCAGGCTTTCGGCGGCGTCCAGCCGGGCCTGCTCGCTCAGGCTGTCATCGGCCAGCCAGCGCTGGGCCATGGCCTGCACCTTGGCCGCGTCATGGCGTTGCGCGCTGCTGCCTGGCGCCGGCGGCACCACAACATGCTGCACCGGTGCGTTGGGCAGCGGCAGGCTGCTCAGCAGCGCCACCATGGCGTCGATGCGGCTGGCGAACACCTTGCCGAAAGCCGGGCGGTTGGGGTCGGCGGGGTCGGCAATGCAGCGCTTCAAATGGCCCACCACCAGGCCATCGACCAGCACCGGTGAACCCGAGAAGCCATGGAACGGCGTCGCCATGCCGGCGCTGACTTCCTTGCTGGTCAGTTCAAGCACCGGCGCACCCAGGTCGTCGAATGAATCGGGGTTGGAGACGATGCCCTCGAAGGTGATGCCGGCTTGCCTGGCCGCCAGCGGAAAGCCGTAACCGTCAAACGGCGCCTTCCACTGCACGCTGCTGCCCAGCGCCAGCGGCCGGGCCAACGCCGGCAAGTCGCCCTTGATCAACAGCACGGCGCAATCGGTGGCGGCGTCCACCCGCTCCACGGTGGCCCCCAGCACCGCGCCGCCACGAAAGCTGACCTGCGTTTCACCGGCCAGCACGCCATCGACCACATGCTGGGCCGTGCCCACCCGGCCGTGGCCCAGCAGGTAACCGGTGCCCACGGCATTGCCGGCGCCAGTCAGCTTGGGGCTGCTGATGCGCACCGTGCCGGCCAGGATGTCTTGGATGTTGTTGGGCATGGGTTTGCCTCAGGCTGTCAATCGTGCAGCAGCGCCAACGGGCCGTCGGGCAGCGGCTGGCAATCATCACCGCCCTGGTAGACGAACACATCCGCAGCCTGCAGGACGTCGCCGTTGAACTGGATGCGCGCAAACGTGGGCAACTGGGCGCGCCACTTGGCCATGCGGTTCTCGGCCGGCTTGGCCGCCAGGTCAGCCACAAATGCCTCCAACGCCGGCCGGGCATCGGCCTCGGCCGCCAGCACCGCCTGCGGCAGGGCCATCAGGTCGGCCCAGGTGCCGGTGTTCAAGTACAGCGCGCCCTTGGGCAAGACGCAGCGCTTGGCCAGGTGGGTGTGGCCGTAGACCACCACCCGAAAGCCCAGGCCAGCCGATGCGGTGGCAGGGCTCAGGTAGCGCGGCTCTTCATGCCGAGTGTCGAAGGCCTGGTGGTGGGCCTTGGCAAAGGCGTTCAGCGCCGTGTGCAGGCTGGCCATCACCGCGCCGCGCACGGCGTTGCTGGTGGCCTGGCGCAGCCGCGCCAGCAGGTCCTGGCCGAACTCGAGCGCGCCCACGTTGCTGGGGTCGTCCATGCCGGCCAGCTGGTAGGCCAGCGCCAGCATCGGGTGGGTGGTGCGCCCGGCTTGCTCGTTGGCGGCGATGTTCTGCGGGTCAGTCGGCCGGCCGTCGGCGTCGAACGCAGTGCCGGCGGCTTCATCGGCCAGCAGTGCCAGCCTGGGCACATGGCGCATGGCCGACGGCTGCAGCACCGCCAGGATCGGCAGCATCGCCTCGTTCTCGGGCTTGAGCAGGTCAACCCAGGGGTAGTCGGCCTTGAGGCCGTTCATCGCCTGGTGCACCAGGCGGCTGCCGGGCGGGCCCAGGTAGGGTGGCGGGTCTTCGCGCCGCGACAGCGCCGAGCGGATGGCCCGCAACTGGCCGTGCGAGACCACGTTCCAGCCGTCGTAGCGGTTGCCGTGTTCCACCAGCACCGGGCCGTCGGTGAAGGCCTGGTTGTCGAGCATGAACTCGGTGCTGCGGCCCATCGTCTGGCGCAGCAGTTGCACCGGGCCAGGCAGGCACAGCTCGGTGTCATGGTTGCCCAGCATCAGCGTGAGGCGTGCGCCGCTGGCCGCCAGGCTGGCCAGCGCATCCCACACCGGCTGGGTGCGGCCGATGATGCGGGCCAGCTTGGCGCTGGCGGCGGCGTCGTTGAAGGTGAAGGCGCTGAAATCCTGCTCGGCCAGGAAATCGACGATGTCACCGGCCAGCAGCAGGTGCACCGGCTGGCTGGCGCTGTGCTGGCGCTGCACATGGCCGATGAAGTCCGCCAACCTGGCCTGGCCGGCAGGAGGGCACATCTGGAAGCCGTCGTCGCCGCCCAGGTGCAGGTCAGAGATGATGTAGAGGGATCGTTGCATGGTGGTCTCCCGGGGCTGTCGCGCTGCGCGCTTGGCGCCAGCGGCTTCAATCCATCTGCGCCGGCGCCGCCTGCCGCGCCGGCTGCGCACCCGCCACAGCGTACTGCGCCCAAGCCACCCCCAGCAAGGTCAGCGCAGCACCGCCCAGCTTCAGCCCGGTGAAACGCTCGCCGGTGGCCCACCAGGCCACCAGGCCAGCCACCAGTGGCATCAGATACTGCAGCGGCGCGGTGCGGGCCACACCGCGCTGGGCATTGACCCAGCCCCACACCAGCCAGCCCAGGAAGGCTGACACCAGGCTGGCCCACAGCAGCAGGCCCCAATGCCAGCCCGACATGTCGCCCCATGGCGCGGCCAGGGCCGCCGGCAGCCCTGCCAGCACGATCAACGGGCTGCCGGCCAGCGTGGCATAGGCCATCACCGCCACACCGCCATGGCGCTGCATCAGCGGCTTGCTTTTGACGGTGTACCAGCTGAACAGCGAGGCCGAGAACAGCATCATCAGATCGCCGCCGGTGGCAACCCAGTTGCCACCCAGCAGCTTGTCCGACAGGAACACCAGCACGCCAGCACAGGCCAGCGCCACGCCTGCCACCTGGCCGCGCGTGAGCTGCTCGATGCCGGCCCAGTGCAGCAGCAGCAAGGTGAACACCGGCGCGCAGGCCATGATCAGCGCGCTGGAAAACGCCGTGCTCCAGTGGATGCCAAAGGTCACCAGGCTGACGTGCACCGTGTGTGCCAGCACACCCAGCCAGGCCAGTTGCAGCGCGTCGCGGCGCGGCAGGCGCAGCCAGCGCCAGCCATTGGTTTGCAGCAGCAGCAGCAAGGCGCACAGCGGCATCAACAAGTAGCGGGCGAACAGAAAAGCCGCCGGGCTCAGCTGGTTGAACAGGGTCTTCTGCACCGCGAAGTTGGCGCCCCACACGGCCACCACCACCAGGCCGGCAAACAGGGCCAGCTGCTGGTGCGACGGGGCTGCTTGGCCCGCCGGTTCGCTTGCGCTCAAGCGGCGGCGGCTGTGCTGCCCAGCAGCAGCCCAGCCAGATGGCGGCGGTGGTGCGCAGCGTCACCAAACCACGGTTGCAGCCACAGCGCGCGGCGCAGGTAGAGCTGGGCGTCGCAATCCCAGGTGAAGCCGAAGCCGCCGTGGAACTGCACCGCGCGGTCAGCGGCCATCACAAACGCATCACCGGCATCGGCCTTGGCCATGCGCAACGCCACTTCAGTGTCGTTGTCAAGGCGCTGCCCATGGCCCAGCAAGGTGGCGGCATGGAACACATGCGAGCGCACCCGCTCCAGGCCACACAGCATGTCGGCACAGCCGTGCTTCAAGGCCTGGTAGCTGCCGATCTTGCGGCCGAAGGCGCTGCGGGTGTTCAGGTAATCGACCACCAGCGCCAGCACGCCGGCGATGCCGCCCGCAGCCTCGGCAGCCGCCAGCAGCCATGCGGCCTGTTGCACCGACCGCAACGCCTGGCTGGCCGCCGCGCCAGTGATCAACTGGTCACGCGGCAATTGCAGGCCATCGAGCCGCAGGCTGAAGCAACGCCGGGTTTCGTCGACCACGGTCTCGCGCTGCAAGCGGCCGGCCAGGTCGGCGCGGGTCAGCAGTGCCAGGGCTGGGGCGCCGTCATGCAATGCGCTGGCCAGCAGCACATCGGCCACGGCCGCATCGGGCACCAGGGTCTTGAGGCCGCGCAGTTGGACTGTTGGGCCATCGCCGTTGCCACCAGCGCTGGCCCGGCTTTGCAGCGCCGCCAAGTCCCAGTTGCCGTCGGCCTCGAACAGCGCCACGCTGCCGATGGCGCCGCTGGCCAGGCGCGGCAGCCAGGTGGCCTGCTGCGCCGCGCTGCCGCCAGCCACCAGGCCCTGGACGGCGAGCTGGGTGGCGACAAACGGTGTGTGCAACAAGTGCCGGCCCAGCGGCTCGGCCAGCACCGCACAGGCGGCCAGGCCCAGGCCACTGCCGCCGTGGGCTTCGGGCACGGCAATGCCCAGCCAGCCCATGTTGGCCATGGCCTGCCAGTGGCCGGGGTCGAAGCCTGAGTCGCTGCCAAAGCGGGCGCGCACGGCAGCGCTGGGGGACTGGTCGCGGCAGAAGCCGGTGGCGGCTTCCAGCAGCATGGCCAGCTCGTCGCTGAGCGTGATGGCGGGTGTGGTGGTTGGGGGGCTCGTGTCGTGCATGGCAGTCAATCCTTCGGCAGGCCCAGCACACGCTCACCCACGATGTTGGCCTGGATCTGGCTGGGCCCGCCGCCGATGGTGGCGGCAAAGGCGTTGAAGTAACTGCGCTGCCACAGGCCGCCGTCCACCGCGCCGGCATCGCCCACCCAGCGCGCCGCATTGGCGCCTTGCAGGCTGATGGCAAATTGCAGCAGCCGGCGGGAATGTTCGGTCCAGCGCAGCTTGAGCGACAGCGCGATCGCATCGGGCCGTTCGCTGCACAGCGCGGGGATCCTGGCGCGGGCCTGGCACAGCTTGTCGCCCTGGGCTTCGATCAGGAAGCGCACCAACTGGTCACGCACCAGTGGGTCGTCGATGGCCGCTGCGCCATCACGCCGGCTGCGGCGGGCCAGTTCCACCACATCGTGCACACCCAGCTGCATGCGGGCCAGCCCGCCGGCCTGGCCACCGGCGGCGCCGCGCTCGAAGGTGAGCGTCTTCATCGCCACTGCCCAGCCGTCGCCTTCGCGCCCCATCAGGCCGTCGGCGGGCACACGGGCGTTGTCGAAGAAGGTCTGGGTGAAGCCGTATTCACCGGTCAGCTTGCGGATGGGCTGAGTGCTGATGCCGGGCACGTCCATCGGGATCAGCAGGAACGACAGGCCGGCATATCGTTTGCTGCCAGGGTCAGTCCTGGCCAGCAGGATCATGTACTTGGCATAGCTGCCGAGGCTGGTCCAGATCTTGGCGCCGTTGAGGATGTAGTGGTCGCCCGAACTGTCGGACACACGCACAGCGCGCGTCGCGCAGGCCGCCAGGTCAGAGCCGTTGTCGGGCTCGCTGAAGCCCTGGCACCAGATGTCGTCGGCGCTGAGCATGCTGCGGATGTAACGCTGCTTCTGCGCCTCACTGCCGATTGCCAGGATCAGCGGCCCGGCCCAGTTCAGGCCGATGGTGTTGGGCACAAACGGCATCTTCAGCCGTGCCATCTCGGCATTGACGATGTCCTGCTCGGCCTGCGGCCGGCCGCCGCCGCCGTAGGCTTCGGGCCAGGCCATGCCCAGGTAGCCGGCCTCGTAGAGTTTTTTCTGCCAGGCGCGCAGGTACTGGAACTGGGCATCGGTGCCCACTTCCATGAAGCTCTCGGGCAGCAGGAAGTCAGGCGCTGGCGGGCGGTTGGCTTCGAGCCAGGTTGCGACTTGCTGGCGGAAGCTGTCGAGGTCGGTCATGGCGGCGGTGGTGTGCAAGGTCAGACCTGGGTCCAGTTGGGTTTGCGCTTCTCGCGGAACGCGGCCATGCCCTCGGCGGCCTCGGCACTGCGGAACATCCGGGCGCTCCATTCGCTGGCTTCGGCAAAGGCCGCATCACGCGCCAGCGTGGGCATCCGCCGCACCAGCTTCTTGCACTCGGCCAATGCGATGGGGCCGGCGGCGCACAGCGCGTCCACTTCCGTCTGCACCGCGGCCTGCAATTGCGCTGCCGGCACGGCACGGTGCGCCAGGCCATAGGCCACAGCCTGGCTGCCGTTGAAGCGCTCACCAGTGAGCAGCAATTTCATGCCGTGGTGCGGGCCCAGCTTGGGCAGACAGACCACCGAGATCACCGCCGGGATGACGCCGATCTTCACTTCACTGAAGCTGTAGACGGCGTCTTCGGCGGTGACCACGATGTCGGCCGCGCCCACCAGGCCCAGGCCACCGGCAAAGGCTGCGCCATTGACGGCGGCGATCACCGGCTTGGCGGCGTCTTGCATCATTGCCAGCACGCTGGCCAGCGGCACACCCTGCCGGCCATCGACCACCTGGCCAGGCGGGCTCTTCAGGTCAGCCCCGGCGCAGAAAGCCACACCCGCGCCGGTGACCACGATGGCACGCACGGCCGGGTCATCCAACGCAGCCTGCAGGTGCGCGGCCAGTTCATTGACCAGCGCCGCAGACAGGGCGTTGCGCTGCTCGGGGCGGTTCAGCGTGATCCAGGCGGCGCCCTGGGCGAGGTGGTACAGCGTGGCGGTGGTGGCGGTGATATTGGACATGGGCAGCTCAGCGTGGCGGGCACACCCGCATCATCTTCCACGGCAGGGCTGACCCCGGGTGTCGCCGCCGGAACAGCCCGCCCCGGCAGTGGCACTGACACTGGCCGGCCCCTCGCTTCGTGGCTTGCCGTGCCCACTGACACTCTCCACCCGCCAGGCCTGGCCTCGATCGACGCCGTCTCCACCACCCTGGCCAGCGTGGGCTACATCGCCACCCGGCCGATTGCCACGGCGGTGTACCTGGCCCAGCACCTGCGCAAGCCCGTGCTGATCGAAGGCCCGGCCGGCGTCGGCAAGACCGACCTGGCGGTGTCCACTGCCAAGGCCCTGGGCCAGCCGCTGATCCGCCTGCAATGCTACGAAGGCCTGGACGACAGCCGCGCGCTGTATGAATGGAAGTACGGCAAGCAGCTGCTGTACACGCAAATCCTGAAAGAAAAGATCGGTGATGTGATCGCCGGGGCCGACGGCCTGCAGGCCGCATTCGGCAAGCTGGCGGGGTTTCAGGATTTGTTCTTCTCGCGTGATTTTTTGCAGCCGCGGCCGCTGCTGCAGGCGATGGAGCAAAGCGCCGGCAGCGTGCTGCTGATCGACGAGATCGACAAAAGCGAAGAAGCCTTCGAGGCCCTGCTGCTGGAAGTGCTGGCCGACTACCAGGTGACGATCCCCGAGATCGGCACCATCCGCGCCCAGGTTCCGCCACTGGTCATCCTCACCTCCAACAACACGCGCGAACTGGGTGACGCGCTCAAGCGCCGCTGCCTGCACCTGCACATCGGCTACCCCGATGCGCTGCTGGAGCAGCGTGTGCTGCGCGCCCGCGTGCCGGGCTTGCCCGAGCATCTGCTGGCTCAACTGGTGGCCTTCATCCAGCTGCTGCGCTTGCAGAACATCCGCAAGCCGCCGTCGATGGCCGAATCGGTGGACTGGGCGCGCACGCTGATGCTGCTGCATGCCGATGCGCTGGACGCGGTGATGGTGCGCGACACGCTGAACGTGCTGCTCAAGCGCGAGACCGACATCCAGGAAGTGCAGGGCAGCCTGGTGCAGCTGACCCAGGCTGCGCTGCAGGCGGCGCTGCAGCCTGTGCGACCGTTGGCCTGAACCACCTGGCCCAACAGCGCATGCTGCCCGGCATCGACAGCCAGTTGGCCGGCTTTGTGCGGGCCTTGCGCGCCGCCGGTGCCGAGGCGTCGGTGGCCGAGGCCATCGACGCCGCTCGCGCCGTGGCCCTGGTGGGTTATGCCGACCGCGCCACGCTGAAGGCATCGCTGGCGGTGTCGCTGGCCAAGTCTGAAGACGAGAAGCTGATCTGCGACCGCGTCTTCGAGCTGTTCTTCAGCCCACCGCAGGCCGCGGCGGCGGCCGACAGCGCCGCGCCGCAGCCCGGCCAGCGCAGCGGCGACGCGGCGGTGGATGCGCTGCTGCAACTGGCCGAGCAGGCTGGCGCGGGGGACGCCGCGCCGCTGGCCGCCGCGATCCAGCGCGCCGGTGAAGCCGCTGCGGTGGACGACATCCGATTCGCGTCGCAGACCGCTTACCTGACGCGCCAGC